>NZ_JBEXZT010000014.1:0-200798 GCF_040631275.1 Streptosporangium sp. NPDC020145
CGATGGTACTGCACCGGGGACGGTGTGGGAGAGTAGGTCGCCGCCGGACAATCTTTTGTGGGGGGTCGCTTTTGGGCGGCCCCCCTTTTTTTTGTTGTGGGTGGTGTGTGGGGGTGGCTGTGGGCCGCCCCTTTTTTGTGTGGGGTTCCCCGCGGGGTTGGTTCTGGGTTCCCTGGGGTTTTTGGTGTGGTGGGGTGGTGTTCCAGGCGGGGCGTGGGGGTGACGGGAGCTGCCCTCCTTTTTTGTGTATGCCTGGCTTTGGGGTGCGTGTGGGTGTTTGAGGGGCGGCGGTAGCTGCCCCTTTTTGTTTCAGGAGCGGGGTGGGAGGGCGTGGAGTTCGCCGGACAGGACGGTTACCGCTCGGCCGGCCAGCTCCACCCGGTCTCCCCGTACGGTCGTGCGAACCAGGCCGCCACGCTCGGACAGCTGGGCGCCGAGCAACGTGTCCGAGCCGAGCCGGCTCGACCACCAAGGCGCCAGGGCACAGTGGGCCGAACCGGTCACCGGGTCCTCCGGGATGCCGACCCGGGGGGCGAAAAACCGGGAGACGTAGTCCACGCCGGGCTGCGATGCTTGGGCCGTGACGATGATCCCTCTCGCGTCCACGGCCTCCAGCGCGCGGAGGTCGGGAGAGGCGGCCCGTACCGCCTCCTCGGACTCGACCTCGACCAGATAGTCCCAGACGTTCTTACCGACCCACCGGGGCTCGACCCCGAGTGCCTCCAGTAGCCCTTCGGGAGGGGCGACCTCCTCAAGGGTCTTACCGGGGAAGTCCATGCTGATCAGGCCGTTGTTCTCCCTGGTCGTGGACAGGATTCCGCTCCTGGTGCTGAACCTGAGGGTGTCCGGCGCGGGCCCGGTGGAGTAGAGCACATGCGCCGCGGCCAGCGTCGCGTGACCGCAAAGATCAACCTCGGTCTTCGGCGTGAACCAACGCAGGGAGTACGGCTCGCCGGGCTGCCCGCCGAGCAGGAACGCGGTCTCGGAGTGCCGCATCTCCGCGGCGAGGTCCTGCATCCAGCCGTCCGGCGTGGGGTTATCGAGTATACAGACCCCCGCCGGGTTGCCCTTGAAAAATTGATCAGTAAACGAATCAACTGTGTATATATGCATGGCGTAACTCTAGCCATGTGGGAGATAAGCAGCCCAAAGCGGGTAGAGAGGCCAGACAGGACCGGTGCGCTAGCCGTACAAAGTGGGAATATGCGCTGGGCGTGTCGCGCGGCGAACCTTACTTCGTCGGTTAACGTCCAAGGTTGTAGGGACAGGCCGAGTACGGCGCGGTCCTGTAGGAAAGGACAAGCCGATGGGGGCAGTGCGTAAGGTGGCGAGCTACCTGGGGCTGGGTGGAGCTGAGGACTACGACGAGGCCTACGACTACGAGGACGAGGTCGAGGGCGAGGACTGGCAGCCGGCCTCGGAGCGTGCGGCCAAGCGCTGGCGCGCCGTCGTCGAGCCCTCCCGCATCGTCATGCTCACTCCGCGTAAGTACAACGACGCTCCGATCATCGGCAAGCACTTCCGTGAAGGCCAGACCGTCATCATGGATGTCAATTGCATGAGCACCGCGGAAGCCACAAGAATGGTGGACTTCGCGGCGGGGCTGGCCTACGGCTGCGAGGGGCACATCGAGCGCATCGCGGAGAAAGTCTTCCTGCTGGCCCCCGCGGATGTGGAGATCACCACCGCCTGATCCCCGAAGTCACAGCGGTGCCCCGGGTCGTGTGAGGCCGTACGGCTAGGCGGCCCGGGGGCCCCTGCGCAGCAGGCGGGTGAGTTCCGCCAGGTCGGAGGTGGCTCCCTGGGCGCGTTTGTCGGCCTCACGGGCGTACTCGTGCAGGGCCCACACCGCGCCGTCGGCCAGTTCCCGCAGCTCGGAGAGCTGCTTCGTGACATATTCGGCGTCCGCCCGCTCACGTCGGCGGCGCGACCAGAGCTGGTGCGCCCCTCCCGCGGCCAGCAGTAGCGCCAGCACGGCGGAGGGCAGCGTGGCCGGGGTGACAGCCGCGACGACCAGGGCGGTCACCGCCAGGGCCAGCAGGGAGTAGGCGAGCCAGGGCTTGCCCAGGGTCTGCACGCCTTCCACGGCGATGTGCCGTTCGGCGGCGGCCAGGGATTCGGGGTCGGGACCCGAGGGCCGCAGGATCACCCGGTGACCGAGGAGCGGGATGGAGACCGACTCGGGCGGCGCCACCTGCGTGGCCCTGGTCAGGCTCTCCGCGGCGGTCCGTACGATCGGCGCGGCGACGTGCAGCGCGATGGCCGCGAGGGCCGGGTCGGAGGAAGGCCGCAGGTCGTCCAGCAGGTGCTCGGTGAGCGGCTTCTCCGGCCGCTGCGGCCCCTTCACGACGCGCTCCGGCCGCACCAGGCCACGCAGTACGGTCAGGGTCTCCTCCGCCGACCACAGGGCGCGTGACGTACGGCCCGTGCCGGCGGCCCTGGTCGTGGTGATCTCGGTGCAGCGGCCGAGCAGGCGGGTGAGCTGGGCGGAGGCCTGGACCGGCTGCGCCAACTCGGGAAACTCGGCCAGTTCGGGGAAGTCGACCAGCGAGGGCGGCACGACCATCGACGGTTCGTGCGGGGTCAGCGCGCTCAACCATCTGGCGGGTTCGGATCGTGAGGGTACGGCGACCGCGTCGAGTTTGCGGAGCACGAAGATCTTGCCCGCCGGGCCGTACGCTCCCTGGGCGGCGGCGAGCCAGAGCGCGCGCTGGCCGTGGGACACCGGACGGTCGAGGGACAGTTCGCCGAAGGCGGTGCCCATCCAGGAGGCGTGGATGCGTTCGCCCTGCCCGCACAGGGCCAGGGAGAGACACAGGAACAGGGCGGTGCGCCGATCGTCGAGTTGGGCGGCGCGGCCGAGCGGTTCGACGGCGTCCTGTCCCCGCAGGAGGAGCAGCAGGGCCTCGACGGCGGGGGACAGCCAGTAGTCGGGAACGTTCGTCGAGCTCGTGGGGGCGGGAATCGTGGAACAGGTGGCGTCGGCGGCCAGGTTCGTCAGGAGCGCCTCGGCGTAGCGGTGCAACTCCGTCTTGGCGTGAGGGTTCGCGGTCAGGTCCATGCTCAAGGCAGAGAACTCTCCGAAGTTGTGACCGATGACCGCGCCAGCGTAGTGCGATTCGGTCATCCCCCTCGGGAGGCGCGCCGAATCGAACTTTGCCGGATGATCACCTCGATTTGCCGAATCGAGGTGATCATCCGGCGGAACGGCTCACATACGGTCGGGTACCGGGACGCCGAGCAGGCCCAGACCGGTGTCCAGGACACGCAGGGTGAGGGCGCACAGGGCGAGCCGGGAGGCGCGCACGGCCGGGTCGACGTCGCTCTTCAGGACGGGGCAGTTCTCGAAAAACGTCGTGAAGGCGCTGGCGGTGTCGAAGAGGTAGGCGGCGAGCTTGTGCGGGGCGGAGCTTTCGGCCATCTCCGCGACGGCGGCACCGAACCCGAGCAGTCGCAGCGCCAGAGCCCGTTCGGCCGGGTGGCCGATGACGATCGGACCGGTCGCCTGTGCCGGGTCGACCTCGCCCTTGCGGAAGATGGAGCGGATCCGCGCCTGGGCGTACTGCAGGTAGGGGCCGGTGTTGCCGGTCAGGGCGAGCATGCGGTCGAAGTCGAAGACGTACTCGCTGTCGTGACTGACCGACAGGTCGGCGTACTTGACCGCGCCTATGCCGACGGCGTGGGCGATCTCCCTGCGCTCCTCGTCGCCGTAGTCGCTGTCGCGGATGACCTCGGCGGCGCGGACCTCTGCCTCGTTGAGGAGTTCGAGGAGTTTGACCGACTCGCCGCTACGGGTCTTGAACATCTTGCCGTCGCTGCCGAGCACGCTGCCGATCTGGACGTGCTCCGCGTGGACGTGGTCGGGCAGCCATCCGGCGATCTTGGCGGAGGCGAACAGCATCGACATGTGCTGGGCCTGGGTCGCGCCGATCACGTAGAGGAGCCGGTCGGCCTTGAGGTCCTGGACGCGGTAGCGGATCGTGGCCATGTCGGTGGTGGCGTAGCCGTACCCGCCGTCGCTCTTGCGGATCATGAAGGGGAGCGGCTGGCCCTCGCGCCCGGTGAAGCCGGGCGGGAAGACGCACAGCGCGCCGTCGCTGACGACGGCGATGCCGCGCTCCTGGAGCTCGTCGCAGACCTGGGCGAGCACGGGGTTGTACATGCTCTCGCCGGCGATGTCGTCGTCGGTCAGCGTGACGCCGAGCTGGGTGTAGACCTTGTTGAAGTAGCGGACGGTGGCGTTCATGAAGATGTGCCACAGCCGCATGGTCTCCGGCTCTTCGGCCTGGAGGGTGACGACCCGGGAGCGGGCGCGCTGGTTGAACTCCGGGTCGGAGTCGAACTTGGCCCTGGCCGCCTGGTAGTAGGCGTTGCCCTCGCCCGCCTCAAGCTGGGCGACGGCGGCCTTCTCGCCGATGTCGAGCAGGTGCTCGATGAGCATGCCGAAGGGGGTGCCCCAGTCACCCAGGTGGTTCTGCCGGACGACCCGGTTGCCGATGTGCTCGTGGACACGGGCCAGCGCGTCGCCGACGATGGTCGTGCGCAGGTGGCCGACGTGCATCTCCTTGGCGGCGTTCGGCGCGGAGTAGTCGATGACCACGGTCTGCGGGGAGCCGGTCAGGGCCACGCCCGTGCGCGGGTCGGCGAGCGACTCGTTGGCCTGGGCGGTGATCCAGTCGTCGGAGAGGGTGATGTTCAGGAAGCCGGGGCCGCTGACCTCGACGGTGCCGGGGAAGTCGGTGAGCCGGTCGGCGATCTCCTGGGCGACCTCCCGCGGGGCTCGTCGCAGTCGCTTGCTCAGACTCATCGCGACGTTCGCCTGGTAGTCGGCGAACTGCGAGGGACGGATCAGCGGGTCTGCGTCGGTGTACTCAGCACCGAAGGCGGCGCCCAGCGCCTGCTGGACGCGCTCGGTGAGCACGAGTTGCGGGTCGGTCATACCTCAAGGGTATCGGTTGGTCTGTCCTGAACCGGCGATTTATCGACCGGTCGCATGACCCGGAAGACGATCGTCAGGGCGAGCGCGGCGACCACGCTGATCGCGATCGAGACCACGTCGTCGGCGGGGTCGCTGAGGGTGAGCGCGAAGAACTCGCGGGTGAACGGTACGGCGAGGGACAGCGCGAACAGCACCACCATGGCCCCGACCAGTGTGACGCGCCACCACAGGTACGGCCTGGCGATCAGGACCAGCGCCCACCAGGTCACCAGGAAGAGGGTGATGACGGCCGCGGTACGGCTCTCCTCCGGGGTCGCGCCGCGGGTCTCGGCCAGGAGGTACGACAGGTGGACGGCCAGCGCGCAGACCACTCCCCAGGGGATCGCCAGGCGGAGCACCCGGGGCACGAACCCCGGTTTGGCCCGTTCGCTGCTCGGCGCGAGCGCGAGGAAGAAGGCGGGGACACCGATGGTCAGCGCGTTGACCAGCGTGGAGTGCCGGGGGGTGAACGGGAAGGCGAGCCCGAAGATTCCTGCGAGCAGCGACAGGACGAGCGCGTAGAAGGTCTTGGTGAGGAAGAGGCTGGAGACGCGTTCGATGTTGGCCAGCACCCGCCTGCCCTCGCCGACCACGGAGGGCAGGCTGGTGAAGTCGTCGTCCATCAACACGATCTGGGCGACCGCCCTGGTCGCGCCGCTGCCGGAGCCCATCGCCACACCGAGGTCGGCGTCCTTGAGGGCCAGGACGTCGTTGACGCCGTCGCCGGTCATCGCGACCGTGTGGCCCCTGGACTGCAGGGCGCTGACGAAGAGCCGTTTCTGGTGCGGGGTCACCCGGCCGAAGACGGTGTTCGTGTCGAGGATCTCGGAGAGTTTGTCCGGGTCGTCCTCCGGCAGGGTGCGGGCGTCGACCGCGTCGCGCCCGCCGGGGACGCCGAGAGCGGTGGCGATGGCGGAGACGGACTCGGGGTTGTCCCCCGAGATGATCTTTATGGCGACGCCCTGTTCGGCGAAGTAGCGCAGGGTGTCGGCGGCCTCGGGGCGGATGCGCTGTTCGAGCACGACGAGGGCCCGGGGCTCGACGGAGCCCACGGGGTCGTTCAGGGTGGCGACCCTGCCGAGGGCGAGCACGCGCAGGCCGGTCGCGGCCAGGTCGGCGGCCTGGCCGTACCCGGGGGTCTCGGGGGTGAGCAGGACGTCGGCGGCGCCGAGGACCCAGGCGCCCTTGCCGGCGAACTCCGCTCCGCTCCACTTGCGGGCCGAGGAGAAGGGGACGGTCGTGGTCGCGTGCCAGCCGGGCGGGGCGGGGTGGGCGACCCTGATGGCCTGGACGGTCGGGTTGGGGGTCTCCTCCAGGTTGGCGAGCGCGGCCAGGGCCTCAGTGGTGAGCGAGGGGGTGAGCGGGTCGTCGGCGAGGGAACGCACCTCGGCCAGGTTCATGCCGCCCGCGGTGAGGGTGCCGGTCTTGTCGAGGCAGAGCACGTCGACCCGGGCCAGGATCTCGATCGCGGGGAGTTCCTGGACCAGGCAGCGGCGGCGGCCGAGCCGGACGACGCCGACGGCGAAGGCGATGCTCGTCATCAGCACCAGCCCTTCGGGGATCATGGTGACGATGCCCGCGACGGCGCCGGTGACGGCCTGGCCGAAGTCCTCCGCCTTGTTGAGCTGGCTCCAGGTGAGCAGCATGCCGATGGGGACGACCAGCCAGGTGATGTACTTGATGAACCTGGTGACACCCGCGCGCAGTTCGGAGTGCGCCAGGCCGAAGGCGCTGGCCTCCTGGGCGAGTTTGGCGGCGTAGGCGTCGTCACCGACCTTGGTCGCGACATAGGACCCGGTGCCCGCGACCACGAAGCTGCCCGAGAGCACCTGGTCGCCGACGGCCTTGTGCACCGGGTCGGCCTCCCCGGTGAGCAGGGACTCGTCGATCTCCAGACCGCCGGAGCCCGTGATCTCGCCGTCGACCAGCAGGCGGTCGCCGGGGCAGAGCAGGATCAGGTCGCCGAGCACGACCTTCCTGGGCGGGATCTCGGTCTCCGCGCCGTTCCTTCTGACCCTGACCGGGGCCTCGTTGACGACGGCGAGCCGGTCGAGGGTGCGCTTGGCCCGTAACTCCTGGACGATGCCGATCGCGGAGTTGGCGACGATCACCAGCCCGAAGAGGCCGTCCTGCCACTGTCCGAAGATCATGATCAGGACCCAGAGCGCGGCGATCACCGCGTTGAACAGGGTGAGGACGTTGGCGCGGACGATCGCCGACAGCGACCTGCTCGACCGCCTGCTCACCTCGTTGACCTGTCCCCGGGCCGTGCGTTCGGCGATTTCGGCCGTGGTCAGCCCTCGGTCGGCCAGCTGCTCCACGTGTCGTCCCCCCGAGGTCGGTGCGAATCCCACCATACGGGGATGAGGGACGCCGGGGGCGTCACCACAGACGATGGGGACGGTGCGCGGCCAGGCGTTCGCCGACGCGGCCGACCACGCCGGTTCTGGCCAGCTCCGCCGCCAGCACGCACGCGGCGCTCACACCGGTGGCCTGGGAGGCGCCGTGCGCGATGACCACCGTGCCGTTCAGGCCGAGCAGTACGGCGCCGCCGTGCACCTCGGGGTCGAGACGGCGCTGCAACCGCTTGATGCGGCCGCGTTGCAGCATGCCGCCGACCCTGGCGACGGGGCTCTCCTGGATCGTCCCGCGCAGTTCGGCGAAGGCGTAGCGGACGCTGCCCTCCATGGTCTTGAGCGCGACGTTGCCGGTGAATCCGTCGGTGACGATGACGTTGACGGTTCCGGTGAGCAGGTCGTGGCCCTCGACGTTGCCGGTGAAGTTCAGGCCGGGGGCGGCGGAGAGCAGTTCGTGGGCCCGTTTGACGAGCTTGTTGCCCTTCTCCGGTTCGCTGCCGATGGTCAGCAGGCCGATCCTGGGGTCCTCGATCCGCAGCGCGGTCTCGGCGTAGGCCGCGCCGAGGTGGGCGAACTGCACGAGCATCTCCGGCTTGACCTCGGCGTTCGCCCCGGCGTCCAGCAGGATGGTCGGGGAGGGCAGGGTCGGCAGGGCGACGGCGATGGCCGGTCTGAGCACTCCCTGCTGGCCACGGAGCCTGAGTTTGCCGGTGGCCACGATGCCCGCGGTCGATCCGGCGGAGACCACGGCCGACGCCTCGCCGCGCCGTACGAGGTGGCAGGCGACGGCGATGCTGGAGCGGGGGCGGCGCAGACTGGCCAGGGCGCCCTCGTCCATGGCGAGCGCCTCCTCGGCGCGGACGATCGGGATCTCGGCGGTCGCGTCGTGGAGGGAGAGTGCCTCCTGGAGGGGGCGCGGCGCGCCGACGAGCACCACGCCGATCCCGTGCTCCCTGACGGCCTGTACGGCTCCCGCCACGATCTCGTGGGGAGCGTGGTCGCCGCCCATCGCGTCGAGGGCTATGGGCGCCATGTCCTGCGAAGCGGCATGTGAGGAGGCGTGCGGGGCGGCCGCTGCGGCGCGGGAAGCCTCGGTTTCGGGCAAGCGGTCACCTCGTGCGGGATGGTTTGTCCGCATCGTAGGCGTGCTCCGTGGTGAACGACGCAGTCGGGGGGACCGGGGCGTGTTTCCCAGGCCTCTCACGGAGGGGCTAGGGCCTGTCCGGGAGGTTCCAGTCGCTTCGCTCCCTGGAGACGATGATCTTACCGAAGGTCGCCTTGCCGGTGACCCTGATGACGGGGCCGTTGCCGGAGCCGACCCCGCCGGAGATGCCGCGCTTGGCGAACAGCGCGCCGACCTCGTCGATGATGTGGGCGTTCTCGGGAACCCTGACGATCAGCTTGCCGAACAGGGAGGTGACCTCAAGGGTGATCTCCCGGCCGGGCAGTACCGCGTCGGACAGGTCGACGATCAGCGCGCCGAAGGTGGAGGACAGCTTCGTGTGGCGGCCCGCGATCCACCGGCCGCTCCTGACGACCTTGCTGAAGACCGCGCTGACCTCCTGGTTCTGGGCGCCCAGAGCGCCGGACGGGGTCGTGGCCTCCGGCAGGTCGTGGATGATCGGGGCGAGTTCGCCGACCGTGACGGCGGAGTAGGTCGCCTCAAGACGGTCGGCGTGCTCGACGCTGGTGAGGCGCCCCGAGGCGAGGGCCTCGGCCAGTACGGTCGCCACCTGGTCGCGGTCGGCGTCCGAGGCGCGCAGGGTGGGGCCGGCGCCGTTGGCGCCGTTGAGGCCGGGGTCCCGCGACACGGGGGACAGGGGAGCGAACCGAGATGTGGGTTCTGGGGAGGTCATGGGGCGATTGTACGACTATTCGAGATATATCGCGATGGTGGATGGCAAAGAAATGACGAACCGGGGAACCGGCCGCTGAGCTGGTTACGTCCGGGTATATAAGCGCCAACGACGCGCGAGAAGTGGGAGAGGTTTACGTCAAAAGCAACAAAAATCGGAGGTAAAAATTAGTGAGCGTGCAAGAGAGCGTGGTGCGCGGGTTTCGCGCCTACACCGCGAAACACCTCGACGGCCTGTTGCGACGGGCCGGACTCGACGAGGAGAGCCGGATCCGGGTCAGGGCGGTCGCGACCGTGCTGCCCTTTCGCACGAACGCCTACGTGGTCGACGAGCTCATCGACTGGGCGGCGGCGCCCGACGACCCCCTCTACCGGCTGGTCTTCCCCCAGCCGGACATGCTGCCCGAGGCCGACGTCTCCCGGCTGGCCACCCTGCTGAGGGAGGAGGCTCCCCAGGGAGAGGTCCAGGCCGCGGCGCACGAGGTCAGGCAGCGGCTCAACCCGCATCCCGCGGGGCAGCTCAACCTCAACGTCCCCCGTGTCGGGGACGACCCGGTGCCTGGAATGCAGCACAAGTATCCAGAGACCGTCCTCTTCTTCCCCAAACAAGGACAGACCTGCCACGCCTACTGCACCTACTGCTTCCGATGGGCCCAGTTCATCGGCGAGCCCGACCTGAAGTTCGCCTCGGGCGACGTCGCGAGCCTGGTCGGCTACCTGAAGGAGCACCCCGAGGTGACCGGGGTGCTGATCACCGGCGGCGACCCCATGATCATGGGGGAGCCGGTGCTCAGGCGCTATCTGGAGCCGTTGCTCGACCTTGAGCAGCTGGAGTCGATCCGCATCGGCACCAAGTCGCTGGCCTACTGGCCGCAGCGCTTCGTGTCCGACCCGGACGCCGACGACACGCTGCGCCTGTTCGCCTCCGTGGTCGAGGCCGGCAAGAACCTGGCCTTCATGGCGCACTTCTCGCACCCCCGCGAGATGGAGCCGCCCGTCGTCAGGACCGCCGTCGAGCGGATCCGCGCGACGGGCGCGGTGGTCAGGACCCAGGCCCCGCTGATCAGGTCCATCAACGACCACCCCGAGACCTGGGCGTCCATGTGGCGTGCCCAGCAGACGATGGGCATGGTGCCGTACTACATGTTCGTCGAGCGGGACACGGGGCCCCAGGACTATTTCGCGGTTCCCCTGGCCAGGGGGTACGAGATCTTCAGGGACGCCTACGCGAGCGTCTCGGGGCTGTGCCGTACGGTGCGGGGGCCGTCCATGTCGGCGACGCCGGGCAAGGTGTGCGTGGACGGTGTCACGGAGGTCGAGGGCAGGAAGGTCTTCGTGCTCCACCTCATCCAGGCGCGTGACCCCGGTCTGGTCGGACAGCCCTTCTTCGCGGAGTATGACCCGAAGGCGGTCTGGCTGACCGATCTGCGCCCCGCGTTCGCCGACCGCTTCCCCTTCGAACCCTCACTGGCCGAGCGCGTGCCCCTGGCCCGGCGGTTGACGGCCTGATCGGTCGGCCGGAAGGGGTTTCCGGCCGGTGCGTTTCCCGCAGCCCTCCGTGTTGATCGCTTCCGCGGTGGATCAGAGGTTCTGCGGGTCCTGGGGGCGCGGGGGGCGGACGGAGGTACGGCGGGCGATCTGGGCCTGGAGCCTGGCCATCTGCCAGTGCAGCTCGATGAGCTGCTCGGCGAGTTGCAGGCGTGGAATCTCGGACGGGTCCTCTGTGGCCAGGTGGTCGATCGCGGCCGACAACTCTCGCATCGCGCGCTCCCACTCCATGACGACTTCCTCGGATCGAAACAACGTTCGAATCATAGCGGAACGTCGATCACGATGTCCGTCAATTGCCGTCCGGTGTGGCTCGTCCCGAGGTGGCGCGCCGCCGACCAGGCGGGACGCCGGCGGTCGTGACGCGACACGCCGGTGCCCGCCTGGGGACGGGTCAGTTCTCGTAGACCGGGGCGATGTAGCCGCGGGCCACGGTGTGGGCGGTGATGTTGAAGCCGACGACCGCGGGCGGGGAGTCGGGGCTCACGTCGAGCTTCTCCACGTCCAGGGCGTGCACCGCGAAGACGTAACGGTGCGGCCAGCCGGGCGGCGGGGCGGCGCCGCCGTAGGCGTTGATGGAGTAGTCGTTGCGGCCGTGCACGCCGAAGGTGGTGTCCGGGCCACCCGCGCCCGCGGGCAGCTCGGTCACGTCGGCGGGGATGTCGAACAGCAGCCAGTGCCAGAACCCGCTGCCGGTGGGGGCGTCGGGGTCGAAACAGGTCACCGCGTAGCTGAGGGTGCCCTCCGGGGCGCCCGACCAGCGCAGGTGCGGAGAGACGTTCTGCCCGTTGGACCCCCACCGGTCGAACACGTGGGTCAGGGACAGGGTCTCGCCGTCGCGGACGTCGTCACTCTCGACGGTCAGCGCGGGAACCTGGGGCAGGAACTCATAAGGAATCGGTGGCCGTGAGGACACGGATTCACCTCCGATGGGAGCGTAGTTCTTGGTCGCTCCACATCCTGCCCTGTCAGGTGATCACATAGGTGTCTCAGGCGTTGTAGGCGGCGAGGACCGTCTTGGGGTCGCCGTCCATCTTGATCTTGCCCTTGTGCAGCCAGATGACGCGGTTGCAGGTCTCCTCGATCACGTCGAGGTTGTGGGCGACGAGGAAGACGGTGCCCGCCTCCTCGCGCATCTGCATGATGCGCTCCTGGCTCTTGCGCTTGAAGTCGCGGTCGCCGGTCGCCAGGGCCTCGTCGATGAGCAGCACGTCGTGGGCCTTGGCCGAGGCGATGGCGAAGCGGAGCCTGGCGCCCATGCCCGAGGAGTAGGTGGACATGGGGAACTGGACGAACTCTCCGATGCCGGAGAAGTCGACGATGTCGTCGTACCTCTCCCTGACCTGGGAGGGGGTCATGCCCATGGCGTAGCAGCCGAGGACGATGTTGCGCTCGCCGGTCAGTTCGCGCATCAACGCGGCGTTGACGCCGAGCAGGGAGGGCTGGCCGTCGGTGTAGACCGCGCCCGAGTGCGGCGGCAGCAGTCCGGCGATGGCGCGCAGCAGTGTCGACTTGCCCGAGCCGTTGCGGCCGATGATGCCGATGGCGTCGCCGTGGTAGGAGACGAAGGACACTCCCCGTACGGCGTGCACCTCCTTCATCTCCGGCCTTCCCTGGCGCTTGACCAGGCGCATCAGGGCGTTGGCGGCGTTGCCCTTCTCGCTGTCCGAGGCCGCGCCGTACACGCGGTAGATGATGTGCAGGTCGTCCACGATGACCGTCGGGGTGCCCGCGCGGGGGTGTGGAGCCTTCTCCGGAGCGGGGTGCACTCTGACGTCCGTGCTGGGGACGGCAGGCTTGTCGGCCTTCACTTGGGGCAGCTCCTCGGTCAACTCAGCCACGGCCGTACTTCTCCTCGGCTCGCCAGAAGTACCAGAAGCCACCGATCAGGGCGAACAGTGCCCAGAATATGCAGGTGAACCACACCCAGGGGCGGGTGGGGTGGAACTGGATGAGCAGGTCGCGCATCAGTTCGATGTAGGAGGCCGCCGGGTTGAAGTACATGAGGTCGGCGATCCACTGGGGCATGTGCCCTTGGGCGACGACCCTGTCCTGGATGGAGAAGAACACCCCGGAGGCGTAGAGCCAGGTGCGCGTGATGAAGGGCAGCAGCTGGTTCAGGTCGCGTGCGGTCGAGCCGACCCTGGCCAGGACCATGCTGGCGCCGATGTTGAACATCGTCTGCAGCAGCAGGGCGACCGGGATCAGCAGCCACATCCAGGTGATCGGCTGGCCGGTGACCAGCACGAGCACCATCAGCACGCCCATGGAGATCAGGACCTGCTGGAACTCCTGGATCGTGTAGGCCAGGGGAAGCGCGGCCCTGGGGAAGTGCAGGGCGCGGATGAGCGACAGGTTTCCGGAGATCGACTTCGCGCCGCTGGTCACCGAGCGCTGGGTGTAGGTGAAGACGAACACCCCGGTGACGAGGAAGGCGATGTAGACGTTGGGGTCCATGTTGCCCCGGGCGCCCAGGATCACGCCGAACATCAGCCAGTAGATCGCCGCGTTGAGCAGGGGCGTCAGGACCTGCCAGAGTTGGCCCAGGGCTGAGGTGCTGTACTTCGAGACGTTGCGCGAGGTCGCGTACGTCATGACGAAGTGCCGTCGTTCCCACAGTTGGCGTAGGTAGACGGTCAGACGAGGGCGTGCGATGGCACGCCGAAGTCCGTAACGCTCGGCGAGCTTGGCCAGCGGCTCCTGCGGCTTGGCAGGGGTGCCGTTACTCGGGCCGCCCGCCTGGGCGTCCGCGATCGCGGATTCCGGCTGGCTCATGGCAAGGACTCTATTGGATGCGGGTGGATGGGGTGCCTGCGGCGGTGGTCCGCCGCACACATTGGACGGGATCTCCGAGAAAGAGGTTCCAGGGCAATTGTGCGGTTCGCCGCCGGAGCCTCGAACCCCCCGCGACCTCGCCAACGTTAGCCCAGCCGCGGCCCACCCGTGGGCGATGAACGCGAGCATCCTGGACGCGAGGGTATTTTTGCGTGACCCTTCCCGTATCGCATATGACTCTATGTCGGCTTTATATCCTGCTGTGAAGTTGGGCTGGGCCAGTTGGCGGCCGTACGGCATCCGCCGGGCGTGTACGTGACCGAACTGCAACATCACAGAGACAACTCGGTGTGGAGCGGTACGGGATAGTCGCGTCCGACCGGTGTGACGTCGGCGCGTCAGCCGGGACGGCGGGAGCGGAGGGCACGAGATCCTCCGCCGGTCGCGCGGGCTTCGGTAGCTCGCGGCGGCGCCGCCTGCAAAGGGAGGAAACACCGTAATGCGCGTTACTAAGGGCGCACAGGTCATCGCTGGTATCGCGCTGCTCACTCTCGGCCTGGCCGCGTGTGGCGGACAGGGGGCGACGGACACGGCGGCGGGCGATCCGCCGGTACGTATGCGGATCGCCGAGCCACAGAAACCGTTCTACCCGGGCGACACCATCGAGACCGAGGGCGCCGAGGTGCTCGGCGCGGTCTTCGCCCCGCTGGTGAGCTACAACGACGACAAGCAGGTCGTCAACAACGTCGCCGACTCCATCAAGACCAGCGACAGCCGGGTCTGGAAGATCGTGCTCAAGTCGGGCTACACCTGGCACAACGGCGAACCGCTGATCGCCGAGAACTACGTCGACGCGTGGAACTACGCCGCCAACCGCGACAACGCCCAGGGCGCCAACAGCTTCTTCAGCCGCATCGAGGGCTGGGAGGACCTGAACCCGCCGGAGGGCAAGCCGGTCACCGTCAAGGCGATGCGGGGCCTCAAGGCCCTTGACGAGCACACCCTCCAGGTCACGCTGAGCAAGCCGTTCTCCCAGTTCAAGACGATGCTCGGCTACGTCGCCTTCTACCCGCTGCCCAAGGCGGCCTTCGACGGCACGGGCAAGGTCACCGAGACCTACGCCAAGCAGCCGATCGGCCAGGGCTACTTCAAGATGGACCGGCCGTACAACAAGGGCGTCGACCAGACGATCGACCTGACCCGCTACGACAGCTTCCCCGGTACGAAGCCCAAGTTCGACAAGCTCCAGTTCAAGATCTACACGGACTCGGAGACGGCCTTCAACGACCTGCGCTCCGGCGGGCTGGACATCCACGACGCGCTGCCGCCCGCGGCGATCGCCAGCGCCAAGGCCGAGCTGGGTGAGCGCTACATCGACCAGGCGGACGCCGGTATCGGCTACATCGGCTTCCCGCTGCAGTTCAACAGCACCTACTCCAACATCAAGGTCCGCGAGGCCATCTCGATGGCGATCGACCGCAAGACGATCACCGAGACGGTCTTCGCCGGGACGCGCTCCCCGGCCGACGACTTCATCAACCCCCTCCTGGACGGCTACCGCCCCGGCATCTGCGCGGCCTGCACCTACGACCCCGCCAGGGCCAAGATCCAGTACGAGGAGAACAACGGCCCCAAGCTGATCGAGCTGGGTTACAACACCGACGGCGCGCACAAGGAGTGGATCGAGGCCATCGCCAACAACCTCCGCGCCAACCTCGACGTCGAGGTCAAGGTCAAGACGTTCGAGAAGTTTGCCATCCTCCTCGACGGCCTGGTCAAGAAGGACTACGGCGGCATGTTCCGGATGGGCTGGTTCATCGACTACCCCTCGGTCGAGAACTACCTGACCCCGGTCTTCTCCACCAACGCCATCAAGACCGGTTCCAACTACGCGGGCTGGTCGAACAAGGAGTTCGACGACCTGCTGACCCAGGGCGACGGCGCGACCTCGCTGAAGGACGGCCTGAGGTACTACCAGCAGGCCGACGACATCCTGGTCAGGGAACTGCCGTACATCCCGATCTTCTACTACCGCACCAACGCGGCCTACTCCCAGCGCATCAGGGGACTGAAGATCAACCTGATCAACCTGGTCGAGTGGAACAAGATCGAGAAGGTCGGCTGAGAGAGGGCGGGGCCGTTCCCCGGCGCCGGGAGCGGCCCTGACGGGTCCCGGCGCCGTGTGAGCGACCGGCCGGGAAGGCGTCCCCGACGTGGTACGTACCGGAGGCTGAATGGGCCGCTACATCATCAGGCGCCTGGTCCAGGCGATCCCTGTCCTGCTTGGCGCGACCCTGCTCGTCTACGCCGTGGTCTTCGCGCTGCCCGGTGACCCCGTGGAGGTGCTCGCCGGGGACAAGCGGATGGACCCGCACATCGCCGCCGTCCTGCGGGAGAGGTACCACCTGGACGACCCGTTCCTGCTGCAGTACTGGCACTACCTCACCGGCCTGTTCCACGGCGACCTGGGCGTCACGGTCTCCGGCGGATCGGTCTCCGACATCCTGGCGGGCCGGTTCCAGGTGACCGCCAACCTGGCGATGACGGCCCTGGTCATGGAGGCGCTCGCCGGGGTGGGCCTCGGCCTGTACGCCGCGCTGCGCCACGGCAGGGCGCAGGACTCGCTGGTCCTGGCCGCCACGCTGATACTGATCTCCATCCCGCCCCTGGTCACCGGCTTCGTGCTGCAACTGCTGCTGGGCGTCAGGCTCAAGCAGGCCGGGCTCGACCTCTTCCCCGTCGCGGGCCTGGCCGAGGGGTGGCGCGGCTACCTGCTGCCCGGCCTCGTGCTCGCCGGGACCTCGATCGCCTACCTGACCAGGCTCACCAGGACCAGCCTCGTGGAGACGCTGCGCGCCGACTACATCCGCACCGCGACCGCCAAGGGGCTGCCCCGGCGCCGGGTCGTCGGCAGGCACGCGCTGCGCAACGCGCTGATCCCGCTGATCACCTATCTCGGCGCCGACTTCGGCACGCTGATGGGCGGCGCGGTGATCACCGAGACGGTCTTCAACCTGCCCGGCATCGGTCAGCAGCTGTTCACCTCGGTCTCCCTGCGCGAACAGCCCGTCGTCGTGGGCGTGGTGACGCTCCTGGTGCTGGTCTACGTCCTGGCGAACCTGGTCGTCGACCTGCTCTACGCCGTGCTCGACCCGAGGATCCGCTATGAGTGAGACCGCGGCCGGGCGCCGGGGGCGAGGCGGGTCAACCGGCGGCAGGCACGCCAGGGACACACCCACGGGGCCGGCGGGCGGGCCGTCCAAGCCCGCGAGCCTGTGGAGCGACGCCTGGCAGGACCTGCGGCGGCGGCCGATGTTCGTCGGCGCGGCCTTCGTCATCGCCGTCTTCCTCCTGATGGCGGCCTTCCCCTGGCTGTTCACCTCGATCGACCCGCACAACGCCGCGACCTGTCACCTGTCGGACGCCAGGCAGGGGGTGGGCGACCTGCACTGGTTCGGCACCGACAACCAGGGCTGCGACGTCTACGCCCGCAGTGTGTACGGCGCCCGCAACTCGGTGGTGATCGGCGCGACGACCGCGGCCCTGACCGCGCTGGTCGGCGGCCTGCTCGGCCTGCTGGCCGGGTTCGCGGGAGGGGCGCTCGACGCCCTGCTGTCCCGGGTCACCGAGATCTTCTTCGCGATCCCCTCGGTCCTCGGCGCCCTGCTCATCCTGTCGGTCTTCCGCACGGGAAGCGTCTGGACGGTCGTCCTGGCGCTGGCCGTACTGGCCTGGCCGATGACGTTCCGCATCACCCGGGCGGCGGTGATCACGGTGAAGGGGCAGGAGTACGTGCTCGCCGCGCGGGCGCTCGGCGCCTCCGCGGGACGGATCATGTTCCGTCACATCATGCCCAACGCGATCGCCCCCGTGATCGTGGTCGCCACGATCAACCTCGGGACGTTCGTCGCGGCCGAGGCCGGGCTCTCCTTCATCGGGGTCGGGCTCCAGTCGCCCGACATCTCCTGGGGGCTCATGATCTCCGACGCCAGGAGGCGCTTCCTTGAGGCCCCGGAGCCGTTGCTGTTCCCGGCGCTGTTCCTGAGCCTGACCGTGCTGGCCTTCGTCATGCTGGGCGACGCCGTACGCGACGCCCTCGATCCGAAACTGAGGTAGGGAAGCCGTGTGGAGGTCCTCGACGGCCGAGCGGGACGGGCACGTCCCCGGCGGGGAGGCGCTGCTGACCGTGGACGGCCTGCAGGTGGAGTTCGTCACCAGGCAGGGCGTGGTCAAGGCGGTCAACGGCGTCAGCTACCGGATCGATGCGGGGGAGACGCTCGCCGTACTCGGTGAGTCGGGCTCGGGCAAGTCGGTCACCGCGCACGCGATCATGGGGCTTCTCGACACGCCGTCCGTCCGTGTCCCGGCCGGAACGATCCGTTTCCACGGCACCGACCTGCTCGCGCTGCGGGAGGACGACCGGGCCAGGATCAGGGGGCGGCGGATCGCGATGGTCTTCCAGGACGCCCTGTCCGCGCTGAACCCGGTCTTCACCGTGGGCGCGCAGATCGGGGAGATGTTCCGGGTGCACGAGGGCGTGTCGTGGCGGGAGTCGGAGCGCAGGGCCGTCGAACTGATGGACCGGGTCCGCATCCCCGCCGCCGCGCAGCGGGTGCACGACTACCCGCACCAGTTCTCCGGAGGCATGCGCCAGCGCATCATGATCGCGATGGCGATCGCGCTCGGTCCCGAACTGCTCATCGCCGACGAGCCGACCACGGCGCTCGACGTGACGGTCCAGGCCCAGATCATGGACCTGCTGGCCGAACTGCGGCGGGAGAGCGGCATGGCGATGATCCTGATCACCCACGACCTCGGCGTGGTCGCCGACACCGCCGACAGGATCGTCGTCATGTACGGCGGTCGCGTCGTCGAGACCGCTCCCGTGCACGAGGTCTACCAGGCGCCCGCGCACCCCTACACCAGAGGCCTGCTGGAGTCGATCCCCCGCCTCGCCCGCAAGGGCAGGGCGTTGCCGGCGATCGAGGGCACCCCGCCGGACCCGCTGGCCATGCCCTCCGGCTGCGCCTTCCACCCCCGGTGCTCCTACCGTCAGGACAACTGCGTCACCGACGCGCCGCCGCGCTACCGGATCGGGCCGACACGCGACAGCGCCTGCCACTACTGGAGAGAGGTCCTCGATGGCAGCCACGGGTGAACCGATCCTGGAGGTCGGCGGCCTGGTCAAGCACTTCCCGATGTACCAGGGCGTCGTCATGCGGCGGCGGATCGGGGAGATCAGGGCGGTCGACGGGGTGTCCTTCACGCTCAGGCGCGGCGAGACGCTCGGCATCGTCGGTGAGTCGGGCTGCGGCAAGTCCACCCTGGCCAGGCTCCTGATGGCCCTGGAGAGGCCGACCTCGGGCTCGGTGCGGATCAACGGACGCGAGATCACCCGGGCCAGGGGCTCCGAGCTCAGGCAGGTCCGCCGCAACATCCAGATGGTCATGCAGGACCCCTACACCTCGCTCAACCCCAGGATGACCGTCGGCGACATCGTGGGAGAGCCGTACGAGGTCCACAGGAAGGTCGTCCCCAAGCGTGAGCGGCGCCGCATGGTGCAGGAACTGCTTGAGGTGGTCGGTCTCAACCCCGACCACGTGGACCGCTACCCGCACCAGTTCTCCGGCGGTCAGCGGCAGCGCGTCGGCATCGCCAGGGGGCTGGCGCTCAGGCCGGAGATCATCATCTGTGACGAGCCGGTCTCCGCACTCGACGTCTCGATCCAGGCCCAGGTCGTCAACCTGCTCGAACGGTTGCAGGACGAGTTCGGCCTGGCCTACGTCTTCATCGCCCACGACCTGTCGGTCGTCCGTCACGTCTCCGACCGGATCGGCGTGATGTATCTCGGCAAACTGGTCGAACTCGGCGCGGAGGCCGACGTCTGCGAGCGGCCGGCCCACCCCTACACCCAGGCGCTGCTGTCGGCGGTGCCGGTGCCCGACCCCCGGGGCCGCGAGACACGGGGGCGGATCGTCCTGCAGGGCGACCCGCCCTCACCCGCGAACCCGCCGTCGGGCTGCCGCTTCCGCACCCGGTGCTGGAAGGCCAGGGACGTGTGCGCGGAGCAGGAGCCGCCGCTGCAGGCGCGGTTCAGCACCGGGCACGCCGTCGCCTGCCACTTCGTCTGACCCCTCCTCAGAGGGATTCGAGAGGGGCACGGCGGGGGCCCGAGGACAGGCGCACGTGCGCGCCCGGCGGCAGCGCGAGCCGCTGGGAGGCGTCCCCGGCGTTGACCGCGAGCGCGACCAGCCCCGCCGAGTCGGTGAAGGCGACCAGCTCGCCGGGAGACACCGCGGCGAAGGTCTCCCTGAACGGCACGGCGGCGTGCCTCCTGCCCAGCCAGACCACCAGGGAGCCGCCGGGCCGTACGCCCACGACCGCCAGGTCGGCCGCGCTGACCGACAGCTGGACGTTGCCGTGGCCGTCGACAGAGAGGACCTCGCCCTCGACCTCGTCGTCACGCACCAGCGACGTCGGCGCGCGCAGCGCGACCAGCCGCTCCGGCGGGATCGGCGGTCCCAGCTCCGCGAGGGGCAGTCCGGTCGCCACCCGCGCCGCCACGGGGGCGAAGACGTCACGGCCGTGGAAGGTCGGAGAGACCGGCTTCCTGAACAGGTCCTCGTTGGTGAGCTCGTAGGCCGTCCGCGCCCCGCCCGCGGCGGAGACCGCCCACGAGAGCACCCCGTTGTCGGGGCCGAGGAAGACGTGTTCGCCGGCCTCGATCGCCACGGCTCTGCGCGAGGCGCCGACCGGGCTCACCGCGGCGACGTGGACGCCGGGCGGGAGATGGGGGATCGTCTGGGCCAGGATCGCCGCGGCGCGCCGTACGTCTCCGGTGGGGACCAGGTGGCACACGTCGATGATCCGGGCCTGCGGCGCCGTCAGGACGATCACACCGTGGCAGGCGGCGACGTAGCCGTCCGCCAGCCCGTAGTCGGTGAGAAGGGTGATCACTGGAGTCACATCTGGTGACTGTACGTCTCCGAACCGGCCATGAACAGCAGGAAATTCCCGACTATCCTGGCATCGCGCGGAGCCGTACGGCCTGCGGGGGCGCGACGGGAGGCGACAGCGATGGACGATGTGCCACCTCCCGGCGAGGGGACGGGACCGGAGAACGCTCCCAGGCCCCTCACCGAGAAGGAACGGGAACTGCTGGCCTTCGAGCGCCGCTGGTGGCGCCGTCCCGGGGCCAAGGAGCAGGCGGTGCGGGAGGCCTTCGGCATCTCGGCGACCCGCTACTACCAGCTGCTCGCCGAGCTGATCGACCGGCCGGAGGCGCTCGCCCACGACCCGATGCTGATCAAGCGCCTGCGCAGGCTCCGCGAGACGCGCAGACGCGAGCGTGCGGCCAGGAGACGGGGACTACGTCCCTGACGTCCGGGGTAGAGCCGGTCATGCGCGCCTGACGCCGCGCCGTACGATCCTGGCCTGACGACGAGCGGGAGAACACCCCATGGAGACCCCCGAAGGACTGCGCGCGATCCTGGCCGACCCCGCCGGAGCGGTGATCGGCCTCGACTTCGACGGCACGCTCTCCCCGATCGTGCCCGACCCCGACGCGGCCAGGATCCACCCGCGCGGCCCGGAGCTGCTGGCCAGGCTGGGCGGACGGGTCCGCGCCGTGGCGGTCGTGACGGGCCGTCCCGCCGCGACGGCCGTCGAGTACGGCTCGCTGGCCGAGGTGCCCGGGGTGGTCGTGCTCGGCCACTACGGTCTCGAACGCTGGGAGGCGGGCACGCTCACCGCCCCGCCCGTCCACCCCGGCCTGGACAGGGCCAGGGCCGAGCTGCCCCGGCTGATCGAGGGCGTCGCGGGCGCCAGGTTCGAGGACAAGGAGCGCTCGGTCGCCGTGCACACCCGGGGGACCGCCGAACCGCAGGCCACGCTTGAGGCGCTGCGCGACCCGGTCGCCAAGCTCGCGGCCGAGGTGGGGCTGGCGGTCGAGCCGGGCAAGTTCGTGCTGGAGCTGCGGCCTCCGGGGACGGACAAGGGGGCGGCGCTCGGTGCCTTCCTCGCCGAACGCGGGGCGCGCTCGGTGCTGTTCGCCGGTGACGACCTGGGGGATTTGGCGGCCTTCGCCGCCGTACGGGCCTCGGGGCTGCCCGGCGTGACGGTGTTCAGCGGTTCGGCCGAGGCGAGCGCGGAGGTCGCCGCCCAGGCCGACATCGTCGTGGACGGCCCGGAGGGGGTGATGGACCTGCTGGCGTCGATCGCCGATGCCATTGAACGTTAAGTGACCGACAAGTGGGGACGGTTAACGTCCCCGGCATGAGAAAACTCGCCTTCGCCGCCGCCGTGCTCGCCGGCGCCACCCTGTTCACCGTTCCCCAGGCGGCCTCGGCCTCGACCGCGCAGGCCTCGGGAACCCTCACCTTCCGCGGCATGACCCTCAAGCTTCCCTCGGGCTGGCGGGTATACGGCGGCGCCGACGGCGTCAAGGTGGTCACGGGAAGGTGCGCGAAGCCGCACTCGGCGTATTTCACCCCGAACTGTGAGGCGTTCTGGGTCTTCGGCCCCAAGCAGATCAAGTACGGGCGTGAGCTGTTCTCCGCCTACCGGGGGGACCAGCCGTACTACCCCGCCACCGATGTGCAGCGCTGCCCGTTCGACGCCAAGAGCGGCCAGACGTTCGGCAACGCGTACGCCTCGGGGCTGCGGCAGGTGGGACGCGGGCACAAGGCCGCCTTCAAGGGCTGGCGCGGCGAGTGCTACAGCTACAACGGCAGCAAGCGGACCGGGACCTTCCACCAGCGTGAGTGGTTCCTGCCCACCTCGAAGATCCTCGTCGTGGACGTGTGGGACAACCCGCGCCTGGCGTCGGTGCTCGCGGCGGCTACCTGGAGCTGACCAGAATGCCGCCGACGGCCAGCACGATCATCACGGGCACCATGAGGAAGGCCTGCTGGGTGCCGGACACGTCGGCGAGCGCTCCCAGCAGGAAGGGCCCGACACCTGTCGCCGAACTCGAATAGAGGGAGGCGACGCCCGTCGCCCGCTCGGGACGTCCGGCCGTGGCCGTCAGCACCCGTGAGAGCGCGAGCGGGAAGTGCAGCGAGACCCCCACTCCTGAGACGAGCAGCCCCGCGTAGGCCGCCGGCGGGGCCGTACTCGTCCAGAACAGCAGCCAGCCGACGAAGGTGAGCCCCAGTGCGCCGATGAGCAGTGAGGAGGGCGGGATCCGCAACGCCAGCCTGGCCCCGCCGAAGCGCCCGAGCGCCAGCCCGGCGGTGAAGGCGGTCAGCGCGCTCGCCGCGACCGCCGCGGACAGGCCCGTGTTGTCGCTGACCAGCTTGGCCGCCCAGAGGTTGAACGAGAACTCAAGCCCGACGCAGCAGAACAGCACCGCCCCCGCCAGGTGGAAGCGCATGCCGAGCCCCGGGGAACCCGCGCTCCCGGAGGGCGCCGCCTGCTCCTCCCGGGCGGGCGTGGGAACCCACACGCGGCCCATGGCGAGCGCGAGCAGCACGGTCAGCAGCGGGGTGAGCAGCAGCGCCGTCCGCCAGCCGAGCGCGCTCTGCGCCGCGAGACTGACGACGAACGGGGCGAACAGGCCGATGGTCCCGCCGACCGCGTTGGCCTCACTGATCGCCGACGGCCCCGCGGGACCGTGGTGCCGGCCGAGGACGGACATGCTCGTGTAGAGACTGATCGAGCCCATCCCGCCCGCCAGGCAGTACGCGAGGAGCGTGACCTGCGGTGTGTGGCCGA
Source organism: Streptosporangium sp. NPDC020145 (assembly GCF_040631275.1). Classification (NCBI taxonomy): domain Bacteria; kingdom Bacillati; phylum Actinomycetota; class Actinomycetes; order Streptosporangiales; family Streptosporangiaceae; genus Streptosporangium; species Streptosporangium sp. NPDC020145. Next base: position 23,228 of record NZ_JBEXZT010000014.1, read on the forward strand.
GGACGACCAGCAGCACCCCCACGTTCATCCCGGTCAGGCCCGTCCAGACGGTGACGCGCGTGCCGAGGCGGCGGGTCAGCCGGGGCAGCGCGAGGCCGGTCAGGACGCCGCCGACGGCCATCATGGTGCCGTGCAGCCCGGCGACCGTCTGCGAGAGGCCCAGTTCGGCGCGGAGCATGGGCAGGGCGGCGCTGAGGCCGTACAGGTAGGTGGCGAAGACACCGAGCTGCAGGTAGACGAGCCAGGTCGGACGGTCACGGGTGAGCCTGGCGGTCACGGGTTCCCCCGAACGTCAATGAAGCGCGAAGTCCCCTGAACTATCTCATATCAGGGCAAAATCTCAGCCGAGTGCGGCGAGCTGGTCAGCGAACCAGCGCTGCGGGGGAAGGGCGGTCGCCAGACGGGCCAGCCTGTCCCCCCGGACGGCGCGCTCGTGCTCGGGCATGACGAGGCCCTCGTGGATGGCCCGCGCCGTGGCCGAGACGTCGTAGGGGTTCACCAGCAGCGCGTCCGCGCCTAGCTCGGCCGCGGCCCCCGCCTCGCGCGACAGGACCAGAGCGCTGTTCGGGGACAGCACCGGCCCCTCCTTGGCCACCAGGTTCATCCCGTCGCGGATCGGGTTGACCAGCATCACGTCGGCCAGCCGGTAGGCGGCCAGCGACCGGGGATAGTCGTCCTGGACGTTGAGGATCAGCGGATCCCAGTCCTCGGTGGCGTACTCGTCCTCGATCTCCGAGGCGCAACGCTGCACCGCCGCGGTGTACTCACGGTATTCGGGCAGGTCGTGGCGGGAGGGGTAGGCGAAGGCCAGGTGCACGACCCTGCCGTGCCACTCGGGGTGCGCCGCGAGGAACTCCCGGTAGGCGATCAGGCCCCTGACGATGTTCTTCGACAGCTCGGTCCTGTCGATGCGCACGATCAGCCTGCGGTCGCCGACCAGCTCGCGCAGGGCGGCCATGTGGGACTCGACGTCGGGCTCGCGGGCGCGTTCCCACAGCGCCCGGCCGTCCACACCCAGGCCGTGCACGCCGATCCGGGTGGTCCGGCCCGCGTGGGTCACCGTACGGCCCGCGCGCTCGACCCGCGCGTCCAGGACGCTCTCGCAGCAGTCCATGAAGGCCCCGGCCCAGCGGTCGGTCAGGAAACCCGCCTGGTCGGCGCCCAGGATGCCCTCAAGCAACTCGGCGGCGACCTCGTCGGGCAGCAGGCCGAAGTACTCGGGAGGGGCCCAGGGCGTGTGGGAGAAGTGGGAGACGCGCAGGTCGGGCCGTTCGCTCCTGAGCATCGCCGGGACCAGGGCCAGGTGGTAGTCCTGCACCATGACCTTGGCGCCGTGCGAGGCCTCCTCGGCCAGCGCCATCGCGAACGCCTCGTTGTAGGCCTGGTAGGACTCCCACTCCCTGCCGAACCTGGCGTCGAAGTGCGGCCTGTTCGGGGTGTCGTAGAGCAGGTGGTGGACGAACCACAGGGTCGAGTTGGCGACCGCGTTGTAGGCCCGCTGGAAGGTCGCCGGGGGGATGTCGAGCATCCGCAGCGCCCCGGTCTCGTATCCCGCCTGGTCGAGCCGCCCCCCGGGAGCGAGCCGTACGGCACCGCGGTCGCCGTCGGACAGGGCGGCGCAGACCCACAGGACGTCGAGCTCCTTGGACACCTCGGACAGGCCGGAGACCAGGCCGCCGCCGCCCCTGCGCATGCTCAGCGCGCCGCCCTCCGACATGGTGAAGGAGACCGGGCCGCGGTTCGAGGCCACCAAAATCCCACTCATCTGACCTCCTCGCCCGGGAGGACGTGGCTTGTCCCGAAGGTTAACCAAACGATAACCGGCGACCATAGGATGTCGAGCGACCGTGACCGTTGATGGGAACCCGTGATGGCGCTGGACGAGACGACCGAGGAACTTGCCCGTGCGGCCGCCGGAGGCGACCACCGGGCACTGGGCGAACTGCTGAAGCGGATCGAGCCCGAGGTGCTACGGCACTGCGGGCGGATCCTCCCCTACCGGCAGGACGCCGAGGAGGCCTGTCAGGACACCCTGCTCGCCGTGGCCCGCAACATCGCCAGGTTCGAGGGGCGGGCGCGGTTCAGCACGTGGCTGCACATCGTGACCGCCAACTGCGCGCGCACCACCTACCGCTCGCTCAAACGGCGTTCCGCCGAGCAGAGCTCGGAGGAGTTGCCGCTGCACAACAAGCCCGACGTCGCCAGGGTGAGTGTGATCGCGGGCTCCCGCCTCGACCTGCTCGACGCGATGGAGGCCCTTGAGGCGGACAAGCCCGACCTGGCCCAGGCGCTGGTGCTGCGCGACATCTGCCAGCTCGACTACAACGAGGTCGCCGAGCAGCTCGGCATCCCCCTCGGCACCGCCAAGTCGCGCATCCACCAGGCCCGCAAGTACGTCCAGGGAGCGCTCGGCGACGCCTACGGCTTCTGAGGTTTGTCCGGTTAATGACACACTTCATCTCGTTTGGTGAGACAACTGGTCAGGAGGGGCACAAGGCGAGGTAGAGTGCTTGAGACCTGCATGTCAGGTCCACAACTGAACATTGCTCATCCAGAGGGGTGGAGGGACCGGCCCTGCGAAGCCCCGGCAACCCTCCCGGTTCAAGACTCGCGATCTGGCGAGGGGTCGACCGGGACAGGTGCCAATTCCGGTCTGTGACCAGGGTGGTCGCAGACGAAGATGAGGGAAAGGCCTCGCTTCATGGCGCTCGCGAACACCGCAACCACCACCGCTCTTGACTTCGGTCCCGCCGTCGCTCTCTCCTGTCGTGAGTGTGGTGCCCGCTACGACCTCGGTCCCAGCTTCGCCTGTATCGAGTGTTTCGGGCCCCTTGAGATCGCCTACGACTTCGGGAACGTCACCCGGGAACAGATCTCGCAGGGGCCGGCCAACATCTGGCGCTACCGCTCCCTCCTGCCCGTCCCGGCGGACGTCGCCTCCAAGCCCAACACCGAGCCCGGCTGGACCAGGCTCGTCAAGGCCGACAACCTGGCGCGTGAGCTGGGCCTGCGCTCGCTGCACGTGAAGGACGACTCGGGCAACCCCACGCACTCCTTCAAGGACCGCGTGGTCGCCATCGCCGTCGAGGCGGCCAGGAACTTCGGCTTCCACACCCTGTCCTGCTCCTCGACCGGCAACCTGGCGGGCGCGGTGACCTCCGCCGCCGCCAGGACCGGGCTCGACGCCTGCGTGTTCATCCCCGCCGACCTCGAACAGGGCAAGATCGTCATGGCCTCCGTGTACGGCGGCAAGCTGATCGGCATCGACGGCACCTACGACGACGTCAACCGCTTCTGTTCCGAGCTCATCGGTGACGAGCTCGGCGACAAGTGGGGCTTCGTCAACGTCAACCTCAGGCCCTACTACGCCGAGGGCTCCAAGACCCTGGCCTACGAGATCGCCGAGCAGCTCGGCTGGCGGATCCCCGACCAGATCGTCATCCCGGTCGCCTCCGGCTCCCAGCTCACGAAGATCGACAAGGCGTTCAAGGAGCTGATCGCCCTCGGTCTCGTCGAGGACACGCCGTACAAGATCTTCGGCGCCCAGGCCGAGGGGTGCTCCCCGGTCTCCGCGGCCTACAAGGCGGGCCACGACGTGATCCGCCCCGTCAAGCCCGACACGATCGCCAAGTCGCTGGCCATCGGCAACCCGGCTGACGGGCCCTACGTGCTCGACATCGCCAGGCGCACCGGCGGCGGGGTCGAGGACGTCACCGACCCCGAGATCGTGGACGCCATCCGCCTGCTCGCCAGGACGGAGGGCATCTTCGCCGAGACGGCGGGCGGTGTCACCGTCGGGGTGCTGCGCAAGCTGGTCGAGTCGGGTCGGCTCGACCCTGACGCGGAGACCGTGGTCCTCAACACAGGTGACGGCCTGAAGACCCTTGACGCGGTCGCTGACCAGGCACGTCCCACCGCTGTCATCCGGCCCTCACTCGACGCGTTCCGCGCTGTCGTCGCCTAGAGCTCTGAAAGGTACTGAATTATGAGTGTTTCTGTACGGATTCCGACGATTCTCCGTACGTACACCGGCGGCGCGGCCGAGGTGAACGGCGAGGGCGGGACCCTGCGTGAGGTTCTGCAGAAGCTCGACGCCGACTTCCCCGGGATCGGTGCCCGTATTCTCGATGAATCGGGCAAGATTCGCCGTTTTGTGAACGTCTATGTCGGTGATGAGGATGTCCGTTTCGCCGACAACCTCGACACGGTGACGCCGTCCGGCGTTCAGGTCTCCATCATTCCGGCGGTCGCCGGAGGCTGATCCCGGCGGAGGCCGCGCGGGGCCCTGGGCGGGCCCTGGGCGGCCTCCTGGGGCCCGATGTCGTCCACTGTCATGGAACGGCGCCCCTAGAACACCCTCACGACACCCGCACCGGCCTGGCCGCGTGCGGGTGTCGTCTTTTGTGATGCAAGCTCACATTTTTGCGCGAAGACATAATGTAATATTTAACTAACTAGTAGTGATAGCAAAACTATGTTGGCGTGTTGAATGCGTCCGTAAAGCGGTAGTTTGCTGGTTGACTCTGTTGCCCCACGGGCTCTCACAGGTATGGTCGAGGGCGATCGACGTAGGCGATGTCTCCGCCTCGGAGATTGAGGACCTCGCGAGAGGAATGGGCGACGTCCTCAAGCCCAGTAAGAGGAGTCGGAAGTGGCGCAAGGCACCGTCAAATGGTTCAACGCGGACAAGGGCTACGGCTTCATCGCGGTAGACGGTGGTAAGGATGTTTTCGTCCATTACTCCGCGATCATGATGGATGGCTACCGTGCGCTCGAACAGGGCCAGAGGGTCGAGTTCGAGATCACGCAGGGACAGAAGGGACCTCAGGCGGAATCGGTCCGGACGGTCTGATCTCGTCCTCCGTCAGCTCGTCGGGAACCCGCTGGCGCATCCCGCGGCAGCGCAGTTCGCGCGGATCGCCCTCGGCATGTCGGCCCGGCTCGTCGCTCCCATCGGCGGGCCGGGCCTTCGCCTAAGCTGACACTCAGGTCAAAGGTCCTTGGCTTGCACTCGTCGGGGGAGAGTGCTAAACAGTGGTTAGCACTCCTCATTGGAGAGTGCCAAACCTGGATCGAGACGATGGGGCCCGCCGAACGGAGTCGCGGGCCCGTATGCCGTCGCGGGCGTCGCCTCGGTCTGGTGCAAGCCACCCTGTGTTTGGGAGGTCTAGCCGTATGGCAGCCAAGATGATCTCGTTTGACGAGGACGCCAGGCGCGGTCTCGAGCGTGGCATGAACCAGCTCGCGGACGCTGTCAAGGTGACCCTCGGCCCCAAGGGCCGCAACGTCGTGCTGGAGAAGAAGTGGGGCGCCCCCACGATCACCAACGACGGTGTCTCCATCGCCAAGGAGATCGAGCTTGAGGACCCGTGGGAGAAGATCGGGGCCGAGCTCGTAAAGGAAGTCGCCAAGAAGACCGACGATGTCGCGGGTGACGGCACCACCACGGCCACCGTGCTTGCTCAGGCGCTGGTCCGCGAGGGCCTGCGCAACGTAGCCGCGGGCGCCAACCCCATGTCCCTGAAGAAGGGCATCGAGGCCGCCGTCGAGCGTGTCTCCGAGGAGCTCTCCAAGCTGGCCAAGGACGTGGAGACGAAGGCGCAGATCGCCTCCACGGCCTCCATCTCCGCGGGTGACCCGCAGATCGGCGAGATGATCGCCGAGGCGATGGACAAGGTCGGCAAGGAAGGCGTCATCACCGTCGAGGAGAGCAACACCTTCGGCCTTGAGCTTGAGCTCACCGAGGGCATGCGCTTCGACAAGGGTTACATCTCGCCCTACTTCGTGACCGACCCGGAGCGCATGGAGGCCGTCCTCGACGACCCCTACGTCCTCGTCGTCAACTCCAAGATCTCCGCGAACAAGGACCTGCTCCCGGTCCTCGACAAGGTCGTGCAGGCCGGCAAGCCGCTGCTGATCATCGCCGAGGACATCGAGGGCGAGGCGCTGGCGACCCTGGTCGTCAACAAGATCCGCGGCCTGTTCCGCTCGGTCGCCGTCAAGGCTCCGGGCTTCGGCGACCGCCGCAAGGCCATGCTGGGCGACATCGGCATCCTGACCGGTGCCCAGGTCATCAGCGAGGACCTCGGTCTGAAGCTGGAGTCCACCACGCTCGACCAGCTCGGCCGCGCTCGTCAGGTCATCGTCACCAAGGACGAGACGACGATCGTCGACGGTGCCGGTGACGCCGAGCAGATCGCGGGCCGGGTCAACCAGATCCGTGCCGAGATCGACAACACCGACTCCGACTACGACCGCGAGAAGCTGCAGGAGCGCCTGGCCAAGCTGGCCGGTGGCGTGGCGGTCATCAAGGCCGGTGCGGCGACCGAGGTCGAGCTCAAGGAGCGCAAGCACCGCATCGAGGACGCCGTGCGTAACGCCAAGGCGGCCGTCGAGGAGGGCATCGTGCCCGGCGGTGGCGTGGCGCTGCTGCAGGCCGGCGCCAAGGCGTTCGACAAGCTCGAGCTGGCCGGGGACGAGGCCACCGGTGCGGCGATCGTGCGCAAGGCTCTTGAGGAGCCGCTGAAGCAGATCGCGGTCAACGCCGGCCTTGAGGGCGGCGTCGTGGTGGAGAAGGTGCGCAACCTGACCCCCGGCGAGGGCCTGAACGCCGCCACGGGCGAGTACGTCAACCTGTTCGAGTCGGGCATCATCGACCCGGCGAAGGTGACCCGTTCGGCGCTGCAGAACGCCGCCTCGATCGCGGCGCTGTTCCTGACGACCGAGGCCGTCATCGCCGAGAAGCCCGAGAAGGCCGGTGCCGCTCCCGCCGTTCCCGGCGGCGGCGACATGGACTTCTAGTCCGGAGCTTTCCCAAAAGAGGCGACCCCGAGGTGTCGGGGTCGCCCCTTTTTGTTTTCCACCCGATTTCTCACCGGCCCGTAAGGCGGGCCTTTCCGGTCGGCCAGGTGTTTTACCCGGGCCGGGCGTGCGTTTCACGGCCGCCGCGTTCGGAGACCGGACGTTTCCGGCCGCCAGGGCCTTCGGGAGGGGTGGCCTTTTCGGCCGGACGGACTTTCACGGCACGCCGGGGGAACCGGTCAGCGGAGCTGGGCGGGCAGGTCGCCGGTGTGCAGGACGGTCAGCGAGGTCACCGCCCTGGTCAGAACCACGTAGAGACGGGCGAGGCCGCGTGGTTCCGCGGCCACGATGTCGGCGGGTTCGACCACGATGACGTGGTCGTACTCCAGGCCCTTGGCCAGGCTCGCGGGGATCACCAGGAGCCGGTGCTCCTCGGTCGCGTCCTGGCTCAGCACCCGGTGCTCCACGGCCTCCAGGATGGCGGAGACCTCGGCCACCGCGGCGTCGGGGGCGATCACGCCGATCGAGCCCTCGCGGGAGAGCGTCTCGCCCACCACCTCCCTCAGGGACGCGGCCAGGTCCGCGGCGGGCCGTACGGTGAGGGAGCCGACGCCGGGTCGCAGCGAGCGGGGCGGGGCGAGGTCGGGGGCGACGGAGGGCAGCAGCCTGGCCGCGTAGTCGAGGACCTCACGGGGAACGCGGAAGCCGAGGGTCAGTTCGGTGACCACGCCCTCCTCGAACCCCAGGTGGGCCAGGACCTCCTTCCACGAGCGGGCCGACCAGGGGGTCGTGCCCTGCGCGAGGTCACCCAGGACCGTTGCCGACCCCGTACGGCACCGCCGTCCCAGCGCCCGCAACTGCATGGCCGACAGGTCCTGGGCCTCGTCGACGACCAGGTGACCCAGCGGGGCGGTCCGCTCGATCATGTCGCCGAGCTCGTCCATCAACGCCCCGTCGGCGGCCGACCACTTCGCGGAGCGGAAGGTCTTCGACGGCTTGGCCCACAGCAGCACGGCCTGTTCCTCGGCGGTCAGGTCGTCCCTGGCCGAGTCGGCGAGGAAGGCGGGGTCGCTGAACAGCCGGTGGAGGACCTGCTGCGGGGTCACCTTCGGCCACACCGTGTCCACCAGCTGCTTGACCGGCTTGGACCTGGCGACGGCGTCCTGCACCCGGTCGTCGGGGGACTCGCCGCGCTGTTCCATCCGGACGAGGACCGCGTGGGCCAGCCGCTGGGCCAGGGCCGCGCGGCCCGGGGCGTAGCGGGTGGTGCCGCGCAGGGAGGCGACGATCTCGCGGACCTCGTAGTCGGCAACCCGGTAGCGGTTGACCCCCTTGGTGAACAGCACGCCCTCGGTCGGCTTGACGATGTACGCCCACAACGCGCGGTTGAGCACGGGCACCATCCGGGCGTCGCCCTTGATCGCGCTGACCGCGGGGTCCTCGGGCGTCGCGTGGTCGCCCAGGATGTCGGCGACGGTGGTCTGGTCGACCTTGACCTCGCCGAGCGCAGGAAGCACCGAGGAGATGTAGGACAGGAAGGCCCGGTTGGGGCCGACGATCATCACACCGGACCTGGCCAGCCGTTCCCGGTGGGTGAAGAGCAGGTAGGCGGCCCGGTGCAGGCCGACCGCGGTCTTGCCGGTGCCCGGCGCCCCCTGGACGCACACGGTCGTGCCCAGTTCGGAGCGGACGATCTCGTCCTGGTCGGGCTGGATGGTCGCGACGATGTCGCGCATCGGCCCCGAGCGGGGCCGTTCGATCTCCTCGGTGAGGATCCTGCTGTGTCCGGCGCCGCCGCCGGGGGAGTCGCCCTGGTCCAGACGTTCGTCCTCGTAGGCGGTCAGCTCCCCGCCGTGGTAGCCGAACCTGCGGCGGCGTCTGACGCCCATCGGCTCGGCCGGGCTGGCCTGGTAGAACGCACGGGAGATCGGCGCCCGCCAGTCGATGACCAGGGGGCGGCTGCGGTCGTCGTGGACGTGCCTGCGGCCGACGTGGACGGTCGCGGGCAGGTCGTCGTCCGTCGCGCGGTCCAGGCGGCCGAAGAACAGCGGGGTGCCCGCGTGGTCGGCCAGCGCCGCGACCCGCTGGTCGAGCAGCGCCTGGAGGATCTGCTGGGACACCCAGTCGCCCGCGGCGTCGGAGGACAGGGACTGGGCGTGCTCGCGCATGGCGCGCAGGGCGGTCCGGGAGAGGGCCAGGTGCTCGCGCTCGGCGGCGAGGATCTCGTCGGGGTCCGTGGGTTCCGCGGACCCTGAGGACCCCGAGGATTCTGTGAGGTCTGTGGGCTCTGTGAGGGGGTCCAGGGATATGTCGGGGGACAATGGATGTCCGGACACGGGAAAGCGCCTCCTGTTCGGTAAGCGGTGGTGGCCATCAGGCAGCGAATCCACCAGCCTAGCGACGCGCTTCGACGGCTCAAACCGATTAACGGCCGCATCCCTTGCGTGAGCGCGTTACCACCGTCCGTGTTTGTGCGTCCAAATCGCTAAAAAGGCGGGAAAATCCAGTGACGCGCGCAGATCATGGGGGTATGTCGCCAGTGGCCGTCGAGGCCTAGCGAGGGGGTGGTCGCTTTGGAGAAAGCCTGCGGAATCTCGTGGACCTGACACGAACGACGGCGTGTTCGCCATGGGAACGCTAGTCGTCAGCGAGCACGTCGTCAGCGTCGATGATCTGGTAGGCGTATCCCTGTTCAGCCAGGAAACGCTGCCGGTGCGCGGCGAAGTCCTGGTCCACCGTGTCACGGCTGACCACGGAGTAGAACCGTGCCCCGCCACCGTCGGCCTTCGGGCGCAGCACCCGGCCAAGCCGCTGGGCCTCCTCCTGCCGTGACCCGAAGGTTCCCGACACCTGTACGGCCACCGCCGCCTCGGGCAGGTCGATGGAGAAGTTCGCCACCTTGGAGACGACCAGCACCTGGATCTCCCGGTCGCGGAACGCCTGGAACAGCCGCTCCCGCTCCTTGACCTTGGTCTCCCCCTTGATCACCGGAGCGCCCAGGTGCTCGCCGAGCTCGTCGAGCTGGTCGATGTACTGACCGATGATCAGCACCTGCTCGTCGGGATGGCGCCGGACGAGCGCCTCGGTCACCCGGGTCTTCGACGGGGTGGTCGCGCAGAACCGGTAGCGCTCCTCGGCCTCGGCCATCGCGTAGGCGAGCCGTTCCTCGTCGCTCAGGGTGACCCGCACCTCGACGCAGTCGGCCGGGGCGATCCAGCCCTGGTTCTCCATCTCCTTCCACGGCGCGTCGTAGCGCTTGGGGCCGATCAGGGAGAACACGTCGCCCTCCCTGCCGTCCTCGCGCACGAGCGTCGCGGTCAGCCCGACCCGCCGCCTGGCCTGCAGATCCGCGGTCATCCGGAAGATCGGGGCGGGCAGCAGGTGAACCTCGTCGTAGACGATCAGACCCCAGTCACGGGCGTCGAACAGCTCCAGATGGCGGTAAACCCCCTGCCTGCGGGTCGTCATCACCTGGTAGGTGGCGATGGTGACCGGGCGGATCTCCTTCTTCGTCCCGGTGTACTCGCCGATCTCGTCCTCGGTCAGCGAGGTCCGCCTGATCAGCTCCTGCTTCCACTGGTGGGCCGAGACGGTGTTGGTCACCAGGATCAGCGTCGTCGCCTTCGCGTGGGCCATCGCCGCCGCGCCCACGATCGTCTTGCCCGCGCCGCAGGGGAGCACGACCACGCCGGAACCGCCGTGCCAGAACGCCTGCGCGGCCTCCCGCTGGTAGTCGCGCAGCAGCCAGCCGTCCTCCCGAAGCGTGATCGGGTGGTGCTCGCCGTCCACGTATCCGGCGAGGTCCTCGGCGGGCCAGCCCAGCTTGAGCAGATGCTGCTTGATGTTGCCGCGCTCACTCGGGTGGACCGCGACGGCGTCGGCGTCGATGCGCTCACCGAGCAGCGGCTGGATCTTCCTTGAGCGCAGGACCTCCTCAAGGACGGCCCTGTCGGTGCTGGTCAGGACGAGCCCGTGGACGGGGTGCTTGTCGAGCCTGAGCCTGCCGTACCTCGCCATGGTCTCGGCGATGTCCACCAGCAGGGCGTGCGGCACCGGGTAGCGGCTGTAGCCGATCAGCGCGTCGACGACCTGCTCGGCGTCGTGCCCGGCCGCCCGCGCGTTCCACAGCGCCAGCGGGGTCACCCGGTAGGTGTGCACGTGCTCGGGGGCGCGTTCGAGCTCGGCGAACGGCGCGATCGCCTTGCGGCACTCGTCGGCCCTGTCGTGGTCGACCTCAAGCAGCAGGGTCTTGTCCGACTGGACGATCAGCGGTCCGTCACTCACGGCTTCTCCCTCGTTGTACGGCGGGCGAGCCCATGGTCGCACTCCCCCGGGGAACTCGCCCACCGCCTCCCCGACCTCGTATGTCCAACGGCGCCGAGGCCCGGGACAATCCCGGAGGGTTCAGTCGAAGGCGCCGTTCACTCCGGCGAGGATGATGGCGCCGACCCCCAGAACGACCAGCCCGACGTTGATGCCGATGCTGATCCAGGTCCATTTGAGCAGTCCCTTCGCCCCCTGGGGGTCGCGCTCGACCTTGCCGAGCGCGACGCCGGCCAGGACGGCTCCGGTGATGCCGCCGATGCTGACGTAGCAGGTCAGGCCCATGAGGATGCCGACGACCAGCGCGATGATCGCGTGCGTCCTGACGCCGTCGACGTTCTGCGGGGGACCCGGGTAGGGGCCGGGGCCGTAGGCCGGGGGGTACTGCCCGTACGGCGACTCGCCGTAACCCTGGACGGGGCCGTAGCCGGGCTGGCCGTAGCCCTGCCCGTAGCCCTGGTCGTAGCCGGGCTGCTGGCCGTAGCCCTGGTCGTAGGAGGGCTGCTGCTGACCCGACCCCTGGCTCGGCTGGGTGTTCTGCAGGCCGTACGCGGGAGGCTGGCCGTAGGCGGGAGGCTGGTTGTACGTGGGGGCGTCGTAGCCGGGGGTCTGCCCGGGGCCGGTGCTGTAGGGGCTCTTCCAGTCGTCGGGGTTCGCGCTGGGGCCTTCGGGGGGACCACTGCTCACGGGAGCCTCTCACTTCCTTCTTTCGTGCGCCAACGATCCCACCGTAGGGGAAACCCGGAAATCCGGGCGTTCACTCGACGTCGGAGATCCCGGTGATCCCGGTGATGCGGTGCAGGGCGAAGCGGTGCACCGCCGCCCGGGTCTCGTCGTAGGCGGTGAGGTAACCCCCCTCCATCCGGGCGGGTTCGAGAATCCTGCTGGTCGCGTTGCCCTGGGAGTCGAGATAGCCGATCCAGACCTGGGACCCCTGCCGGATGGCCTCCCGCAGGGCGTTGATCGTCGCGGTCGCCGGGGAGCGCGGGACCTGCCCGGTCGGGGCGTCGACGGGCGCCCTGCGGGCCAGGTGCGCCGCGTCACCCGCCCTGACCGCCCGTACGGCCGCCGCGACGACCTCGGCCTCCGGGCCGGTGAACGTGACGACCTGACGCGGGAGGGGCTGCCCCTCGGTCCTGCGGACGTCGAGCTGCGCGATGATCACGTCACCGTCGAGCGACTCGGCGGCCGGGGCGTATCCCATCGCGCGCAGCGAGTCGACCAGCGTCCCCCGCGAGGTCTTGGAGGCGATCACGGTGGGGGCGAGCCTGCGCAGCCGCAGCGGGACGGCCCGCCGGTCGGCCATCACCTCGTCGAGCAGGGAGGAGTCGTCACACCTGATGTACGCGCTTGCCGTACCGACGCGCATGCGGCCGTGCCTGCGGGCCACGTCGGTGACCAGGTAACTCAGGGGCTGCGGCACGGGCGTCGTCGAGTGGCGCTCCAGCATGGACAGCATCTCGTCGGCGCCCTGCCCGGCGTCGAGAGCCCGCCTGATGGACTGCTCGCAGAACCGGTAGACCGTCGCGCCGCCGGTCGACTCGACGTCGGCGGCCAGCGCCAGCCAGCGCCTCAGGTCACCGGTGAGGGGACCGGGCGCCACGGCGGTCAGGTCGGCCTGCAGGAGCACGTGGTCGAGCGGCTCGGGCAGCAACGGCGCCAGGGCCAGGGCGACCGCCCCGGAACGGCCGCCGCAGGACAGCAGGGCGCGGCCGTGGCCCGCGAGCGCACCGAGACCGGTCACCCCGATCTGCTCCGCCTCACGCAGCGTGAACTCGACCAGCTGGTCGCGCCTGCCGCCGCGACGGCGCGGCTGCTCCCACGTCAGACGCCCGAGCACCGACTCAAGGCCGGGCGCGACCCCGGGGCCCGCTGCGGCGAGCAGGCCGAGCGTGGTCGCGCGCACCTCGGGGGCCGAGGAACGCCGCAGGTCGGGGTGGAGGGCGTTGAGCAGCCGGTCACGCTCGTCACGCTCGCCGATTACCCCGGGAACCCGGTCCGTGGACAGCCAGCCGGACGCCAGCGCCACCCAGCGGTCCTCGGTGCTCTTGATCCGCCAGGCGTCGTAGAGCGGGGTCGGCAGCCAGTCACCGTCGACCGAGCCGCTCGCGGCGATCAGCCCGACCGTGTGGGCCACCTCGATGACCAGCCCCGTCGCCCACTCGGGCAGGTCGAGAAGGCCGGAGGTCCGCTTCAGGTCGCGTACGGCCAGCCCTCCGCCGCGCAGCACGCCGGGCGGGTCGGCGCTCCAGCGCTCGCACAGCTCCTCGACCGCCCGCACGAAGGTGAAGGCCTGCCCCGCCGCGGTGCGGTCGACCAGCGCCTGGTCACGGCCTGCGCCGTCGAGCGGGGGCGGGACGGGTGAGAGGTCACGGTGTATCCGGCCGCCGCGCAGGAACAGGCCCACCTCGCGGGGCAGGGTGACGCTCTCGTCGCCGGTGGCGGCCAGCAGCGCGCGGGAGAGCAGCTCCTCGATCGGGGAGTGGGCGTTCGCGGCGCGCACCTGCCTGCGGGCGTTGGGCACCCGGCCGCTCGGCGGCCCCCAGGCCAGCTCGTTGAGCGCGGACCTGGCCTGCGGCGAGACGCCCTCGACGAGCCGCGCGACGACCTCACGGTCACCGAGCAGCTCGGCCAGGGCCTGCCTGGTGTCGCCGCTCTCACCACCGGCGTCCCGGATCAGCTCGGCCAGCCGCTCGGCGGGATGGTGCCTGAACGCCTCGACCGCGGGCGGGCCGAGCCCGGCGGGTGTCTCCAGGATCTCCCGCACCCCGGGGGCGGGCAGCAGGGCGTTCTGCGGGCCGTACACCAGGGCGAGGGTCCGCAGCCGCTCGACCGTCTCCTTCAGGGCGGCCCGCAGCGCCGTGGCGGTGACCCCCTCGGGCAGCGCGCGGGCCATCTGCTCGCGCAGCGCCCGCTGGTCGGCCGGGGAGGGCAGCACGACGAGCGTCTCGACGACCGAGAGCGTGAACCGGTCGAGCCGGTCGAGCACGCGCCCGACGGCGGAGGGACTGCTCGCCCGCCCCGCCAGGCCCTCGACGTGGGCGGGGACCGGCGTGATGAGTTCGGGGCGCACCGTGACCAGCGCCCGCAGCTGCTCGTCGCTCCGGTCGCGCAGCCACTCGGTGAACTCCGTGCTCATTCCGTCAATGGTAGGAGCCCTGACCGACAAAGCTAGGTTTGGGAAAGTTCGGGTTCACGTGGACATCCTTGGGCCACGGGCAGCAGGCCGAGTGCGAGGGACACCCAGGAGGTGACGAAACGCTCGCGTTCCGCCCGGCCGGGGGGTTCGCCGACGGTCTCCTCGAAGAGGAGACAGTGGACGAGGGAGCCGCCGAGCACCGCGCCGACGGAGGACCGGTCGAGGCCGGCCCCGGCGTACTCGGGCTGGGCGCACAGCCAGGAGCCGATCGCGTCGAACATCGGCTGCAGCAGCCTCGCCCGCACGACCTCGACCAGCTCGGGGAAGCGCCCGAGGTCGCGGAAGAAGACGCGGACCAGCTCGTCCTCCTCACGGATCACGGCCAGCCCCGCCTCGCACAGGCCCGTCAGCCGTTCCGTGACGGGGGCCGCGGGGTCGGCGGCGCCCATCGCGGCGACCCTGGCCTCGACCCGCACGACACGTTCGTTCACCGAGGCGGCCAGCACCTCGTACTTGGACCTGAAGTGCCGGTAGAGCCCGCCCGCGCCGGGGGACAGCCCCGCGGCTGACTCGATCTCGGCCACCGAGGTCGCCGCGTAGCCTCGCTCAGCGAACAGGCGCAGGGCCTCTTCGAGGATGCGCTCACGCGTCGATCTGGTCATCTCTGTGCAGACACCTCCACCGCGACCCTATCCAGCGAAAATACGAAGTGTGGGTTCTGCCGGGCGGGGATTTGGCATCCTGCCGGGAGCGCCGCACGGAGGACTCCATAGGGTCTTTCCGCGAGGGCCTTCGGCAGGAGAAGGCCTTTTCGTGAGAGCTCTCACGAGGGTTTCGTGGGCTCCATGGGGCTCTGTGGGAGCTCTGTGAGGCTTCGCGGGGTTTTCGCGGGCGGGAGAGGAAAGGGCGTGGGCGGGGCGATGGACGCGGTCGGGTTCGACCTGGACATGACACTGGCCGACACACGCGCGGGCATCGCCGCGGTCTACGACGAACTGGCGTCGCGCGTCGGGGTGCCCATCGACAGCGCCGTCGTGGTCTCCAGGCTCGGGCCGCCCCTGGAGTGGGAGCTGGCCAACTGGCTGCCCGCCGAACGCATCCCCGAGGCCGTCGCGCTCTACCGGGCGCTCTACCCCTCGATCGCCGTCCCGGTGACCACCCCGATGCCCGGAGCCGCCCAGGCCGTCGAGGCCGTACGGCGCGCGGGCGGCAGGGTCATCGTGGTGACGGGCAAGAACCTCCCGGACGCCCAGCGGACGGTCAGAGCCCTGGGACTCGACGTCGACGAGGTCGCCGGATCGGTCTTCGGCCCCGCGAAGGGGCCCGCGCTGGTGGCCTTCGGCGCCGCCGCGTACGTGGGGGACCACGTGGCCGACATCGAGGCGGCGAAGGCGGGCGGGGCGTTCAGCGTCGGGGTCGCGACCGGGCACCATCCGGTGGAGGAACTACGCGGCCACGGGGCGGATGTGGTGCTCGCCGATCTGACCGAGTTCGCCGAGTGGTACGGCGGTTGGCGCAGCCCAACCGTATTCGTGTAATTCAGGGCTGAATACACGGTCGCTCCCAGCCCGCGCTGGGCATAACCTACATCCATTCCTTTTCACGACAGTCTGAACGAGGTCACCCCTGTGCCGAGTGGCAAGGTCAAGTGGTACGACGCCGACAAGGGTTTCGGCTTCCTCACCCGCGACGACGGCGGTGAGGTGTTCGTGCATTCTTCCGCGCTCCCCGGTGGCGTGGAATCCCTCAAGCCGGGACAGAAGGTCGAGTTCGGCGTGGCCGAGGGGCGCCGTGGACAACAGGCGCTCTCGGTGCGTGTGATCGACCAGCCCCCGACTCTCGCCAAGACCGCCAAGCCCAAGGGCAAGCGCAAGAAGCCCGACGAGATGGTGGTCATCGTGGAAGACCTGATCAAGCTGCTGGACTCGGTGTCGATGTCCTACCAGAAGGGCAAGCACCCCGAGCCCGTGCACGCGAAGAAGATCGCCGCGGTGCTGCGCGCCGTGGCCGACGACCTGGAGGACTGACCGCCTCCCGACGGCCTGATCCGCCCGCCTCTCCCCGCGTGAGAACCGCCTCTCCCGTGTGGAGGGGCGGGCGGCGGTCCATCCGGCGGGGGTCAGCCGTGCGGATTGGTCAGCGGCTTGGTACGCCTGTCCGGCGGAGGGGCGTCACGCCGGACGACGGTGGTCGTCGTGTGGCCTGAGCCGTTCCCCACAGGGGAGGCCGGCCGCTCCTCCGGTCGCTGTTCGGTGTGTTCCTCGGGGTCTTTCCCGGGGTCCTGTTCGGGGTCCTGTTCGGGGCGGGGCCGGGCCGCCCTGGCCGCCTCGACCCTGGCGTCCCGGGCGTCCACCCTCCTGCGGCGCCGTACGAGGAGCCAGCCCAGTGAGCCGGCGAGCACGACGGCCATCACGGTCAGCCCGGCCGAGCCGTCGGTGAACAGCGAAAGCAGCAGTCCGACCAGGCCGCCGCCCACCCAGGAGACCTGGAGGAACGCCTCGACCACTCCGAAGGTGGACGAACGCACCTCCTCGCCGATCTCCCGCTGCACGATCGCGTCGAGCGCCAGCTTGCCGAGCCCCTGGGCGAACGCGGCGACCAGCGCCACGGCGACCGCGGCCCACAGGGTGAAGAAGACGGCCGCCACGACCGTGGTCACCAGTGAGAGCGCCAGCGTGAGCAGCACGATCACCTGCGGGGAGCGTCCGCGCGTCCACGAGGCGACGGCCGTACCCGTCAGGCCTCCGACGCCCGCCGCCACGGCCAGCAGGCCGATCGTGACCGGAGGGGCGAGCCCCGGCAGGTTCCTGTCCTGCACCAGGAAGAGCAGATAGAACAGCAGGAACCCCGAGTAGAGACGGACGGCCACGTTGGCCGCCATCGCCTCGGTCACCACCGGCCCGACGTTCAGCAGCGTGCGCCAGCGTGCGGGCCGCTCCTGACCCTCCTCGTCGGGGTCCCCGTCGAGCACGTCGAGGTCGGGGGAGTCGACGTGCCGCGGCAGCCGTACGGCCAGCACGCCCAGCAGCAGGAAGAGGACCAGGGCGGCGCGCAGGGTCCACTCGGCGCCGAGCCAGGCGCTGACACCCGCGCCGACCGGTACCGCCACACCCGCCGTGACCAGGGCGAACAGGGCGACCCTCGCGTTGGCCGTGACCAGCGCGATGTCGGCGGGCAGCACGTTCGGCATGATCGCCGCCCGGGAGACGCTGTAGGCCTTGGACAACACCAGCACCGCCAGCGCCGCCGGGAAGATCGTGAACACGTCACCGGGGACGATCGCGGCGGCCATCGCGAAACAGAGCAGGCCCCGGCCGAACAGGGTGCCCGCCATCACGAAGCGCCTGCCCGAACGGAACCGGTCGAGGACCGGCCCGACGAACGGCGCGACCACCACGAAGGGGATCATCGTGATCAGCAGGTAGAGGGCGACCTGCCCCCTGGCCTCGTTGACCGGCAGTTTGAACAGCGTCCCGGCCAGGGCGGCGGTGACCAGCGCGTCACCGGCGCTCTCCAGCGCGGTCAGCTCGATCAGCTGGCCGAGCCCGGTACGGCCCGCGCCCTGGGCGTGGGTCAGCCGCCGGGAGGCCGCGCCGACCCGGCGGGTCCCGCTCGCCGCCCCCCGCCCTGCGCGGACGGTCATCCGGCCTGCCCCCCGGCCCGCGCGCGCCGTCGCCCGGCCGGCGCCCACCGCGGAGCGTCCGATCCGGCGGGAGACGTCGCCTGCCGTCCTGCGTGCTTGTTCCCAGCCACCTGCCACGCATCCAGTCTTACCCATAGGGCGGATGGGATGTATGTGGCGGTCCGTCCTATCTAAGCCTTGAATGGTCAGTGAACAACGGGACAGGTTGCCGGTCGAGGGGAGAGCGCGTTACGGTCCGTTGGCGGCGACCCGGCGCGACCCCGCCCGGGGCCGGTGAAGGTGCTGTTCGCTCCGGGCATGGGTGAGAATGAACTGTGAGTCAGCGTAGCGAGCTAGGCAGTGGGGACAGCGGCCGTCAGGTCGCGAGGCCTGCGGAGGAGGACTCGTGACCCGTCCGAGAACCCGTGCCGTCGTCGTCGACGAGGCCTGCGCCGCCGCCGTCGACCTGGCCCGCTCCGCGATCGAGGAGAACGTCAGACCGGAGGAGATCGGCGACCACCTCGGCGTCGAACCCGAGGGCGACCGCGTCGTCACCCACTACTTCACCTGCCTCGACCGTGCCTACCGGGGGTGGCGCTGGGCCGTCACCGTCGTCAGGGCCTCCAGGGCGCGCAAGGTGACGGTCAGTGAGGTCGTGCTGCTGCCCGGCACCGGAGCGCTGCTGCCGCCGGAGTGGGTGCCGTGGAGCGAACGGCTGCTCCCCGGCGACCTCGGCGTCGGCGACCTGCTGCCGACCTCCGCGGACGACGTACGCCTCGCGCCCGGCTTCACCCAGACCGAGGACGACGTCGACCGACAGATGATCTTCGAGTACGGCCTCGGCAGGGCCAGGGTGCTCTCCCCGACGGGCAGGGACCGCGCCGTGCGCCGCTGGCACTCGGGTGAGTCGGGGCCGCACACCCCGCTCGCGCACGCCGCGCCCGCCCAGTGCTCGACCTGCGGCTTCTACTGGCCGCTCGCCGGTGCGCTGGGCATCGGTTTCGGGGCGTGCACCAACGAGTACGCCCCCGACGACGGCCGTGTCGTCGCCGCCGACCACGGCTGCGGCGCGCACTCCGAGGCCGCCGTGCTTCCGCACCAGGTCGAGCCGACGTCGCCGATCCTCGACGACCTCGCCTACGACATCGCAGAGGAGTCCTCGGAGACGGACCTCGCCGGCTCCGTGGACGACACCGCCGCCGAGCCGCTGGGTCACTCCTGATCCGACGTCATCACAGGCACGCCGGAAGACCCCGGCGTGCCCCGATGCGACGTGACCTGTGGGGCCCCCGACCTTTGGACTCATCGCTGTGACTGACATCTTCGGCACCGACCGAATGCGCTCCGCCGTACTCGCGGCCTGGACCGCCTCGCCCGCGAGGTTCCGCGAGGACGCCAACGCGGAGGAGGACTTCGCGCTCGGCGGTTACCGGGACCGGCTGATCGTCGAGCTCGCCCAGAACGCCGCCGACGCGGCGCTGCGCGCCGGGGTGCCCGGACGGCTGCGCCTCTCGCTGCGCGAGGGGGTGCTCTCGGCCGCCAACACCGGTGCCCCGGTCGACGCCGCCGGGATCGAGAGCCTGTCCACGCTGCGCGTCTCCAACAAGCGCGACGACTCCGGCGCCGCCGGGCGGTTCGGCGTCGGTTTCGCGGCCGTGGTCTCCGTCTGCGACGAGCCGGTGATCGGCTCACTCGGCTCCGGCGTCGTGCGCTGGTCCCGTGACCAGACCGCCGTGCTCGTGGCCGCCGAGGTCGCCCTCTCCAAGGAGTTCGCCGAGCGTGGCGGGCACGTGCCGCTGCTGCGCCTGCCCTTCCCCGCGGGGCCGGTCGAGGTGCCCAGCGGCTTCGACACCCTCGTACGGCTGCCGCTGCGCGACAAGGCCGCCGTCGACGCCGTGCGCCGCATGCTCCAGGAGACCAGCGCCGCGCTGCTGCTCGGCCTGCCCGCCCTTGAGTCCATCGAGATCGACCTTGAGGGCGAGACGCGGACGATCCTGCCCGACGGCTGGAAGGTGGTCTCCACCTCGGGACGGTTCTCCCCCGAGGAGGCCGCCGAACTGTTCGCCGACCGGCCGACCGAGGAGCGGGCCAGGCCGTACTGGCTGGTCCGCTGGGCGGTTCCCGTCGTCGGCACGGCGACGGGGCAGGAGGAGCCCAGGCCGCTGCCCGCCCGGGTGCCGCCCGTCGTGCACGCGCCGACGCCCAGCGACGAGCCGCTCGACCTGCCCGCGCTGCTGATCGCCTCGTTCCCGATGGCCACCGACCGGCGGCACGTGGCCATGGGGCCGCTGACGGACTTCCTGGTCGAGCGCGCCGCCGACGCCTACGTCGAACTGCTGTCCGGCCTCGCCCGTACCTCCAAGCTGCTCGACCTCGTCCCCGGCCTGATGGGCAAGGGCGAGCTGGACGCCCACATCCGCAGGGCCATCCTGCGCAGGCTGCCCGACGCCGCGCTGCTGCCCGCCCTCTCTCCGCCCGCCGACGCGGAGAACCGGCAGGACACGGGTGAGGAGTGGGTCGTGACCGGGCGGCAGGCGTCCGTGGTCTCCGCCCCCGGCGAGCTGCTGCGCAAGGTCGCCCCCATGGTCCCCGGCCTGCTGCCCGCGGGATGGCCGTCCAGGCACCCGGCGATCACCTCGCTCGGGGTACGGCGGGTCGAGCTTGCCGACGTGGTGGACATGCTGTCCGGCGACGTCGTCGCCGACCGGGAGCCGTCCTGGTGGCGGTCGCTGTACGAGGTCCTGCCCGCCGACGACCCCGAGGCGCTCGGCGCGCTGCCGGTGCCGCTGGCCGACGGCCGCCTGGTCAGGGGGCCGCGCGGCACGCTGCTGCTGACCGAGGGCTCCTCCCTCGACCCGGCCGTGCTCGCCCCCCTCGGGCTGCGCGTCGTCCACCCGGACGCCGCCCACCCGCTGCTGCTGCGGCTCGGCGCCGCCGAGGCCACGCCGAGGACGGTCCTTGAGGACCCGCTGACCCGTACGGCCGTCGCCGAGTCCCTGGACAGCGCGGACGCCGAGCCGGTCGCCCAGGCGGTGCTCGCCCTGGTCGACGCGGCCGGGCTGGTCGCCGGTGAGGCCCCCTGGCTGTCCAACCTGGCGCTGCGCGGCACCGACGGCGAGCTGTACCCCGCCGGTGAGCTGCTGCTGGCCGACGGCTCGCTGGCCGGGCTGCTCGACCAGGAGACCCACTTCGGCACGGCCGCCCCCGAACTCGTCGACCGGTACGGCCCGCGGGTCCTGGCCGCGGCCGGGGTGCTCGACGGCTTCGCCGTGGTCAACGACACCGACGTGATGATCGACCCCGACGACTGCGACCACGACCTGGACCGCGAGGACGAGTGGCTCGAAGCCGTGCTCGACCTGCTGCCCGAGGTGGACGTGCCGCCGGTCGCCAGGGAGTTCTCCGCGGTCCGCGACCTGGAGTACGTCGCCGACTGGCCCTCCGCGCTGGCCCTGCTCTCCCGCCCGCCGCTGCGCGCCGTACTGAACCCGCTGCGGCTGCTGGTCGCCGGCGAGGTCGTCGAGGTGCCTTCCTACACGGCGTGGTGGCTGTCCACCCACCCGGTCCTCGGCGGGCGCCGTCCCACCCAGCTGCGGCTGCCCAACGCCGACCCGCTGCTGTTCGGCCTGTACGGCGACGCCCCGGCGGTCGTGGACGAGGCGGCGCTGTCCATGATCGGCGTCCGGACGACCCTGACCGACCTGCTGGCCTCGCACGGCGGCCCCGACGAGCTGCTCGAACTGCTCGGCGACCCCTCCGTCGAGGTGGACCGGGCCCAGCTTCGTGCCCTGTGGGTGGCTCTGGCGGGGGTTGACCCGGTTCGCGTCGCCCCGCCTCGGGCGGTGCGGGCCGTGCTTGACGGGGAGATCGTCGTCGCCGACGTCGAGGACGGTCACCTGCTGTCGTCCGGGTCAGAATCGGACTCCGAACCGGATTCGGCGGCGGGGGAGCCGGTGGTCGTCGAGGCGCCCGACCTGCTGCCCCTGGTGGCCGACCGGCCGTTGGTGCTGGCGCCGTTCGACCTGGCCGAGGCGCTGTCCGAGCTGCTCGACCTGCCGCTGGCCGGGGAGGAGGCCGCCGGGGAGGTGACCTCGGAGGGCGCGGTCCGCGAGGTGCCCGCCGCCGTGCGGTCGCTGCTGCCCACGGCGCCGACGACCTACGTGGAGCACGAGAAGCTGCTCGTGGACGGGGTCGCCGCCACCTGGCGCTTCCACGAGGGCACCGTGCACGCCTCGGGGGTCGAGGGCCTGGCACGCGGGCTGGCGTGGGCGTCCGGCCAGTGGGGTGACCGGCTCGCCGTGGCGGCCCTGCTCCGTGACCCGGCCGCCGTCCCGCTGCTGCTGGCCGAGGCCGACCTCGACAGCTGGACCGCCTCGACCTGACCCCTTTTCCGGCCGGTCGTCCGGGCCGCTCAGGGTCGTCCAGGAGTGTTCAGGGGCGTTCAGGGTTTCAAGGGAGGGGGGCGGGTTCGTCCTCCTCCCGGGACGCCTTGGAGGCCCGCCGGTCGCGGCGCCGTACGAACCACAGGCCGAAGAAGCCGCCGCAGATGCCGGACACGCAGGTCCACATCCACCACTGTTGCTCGGGGGCGGGCCGTACGACCAGGAGCACGACCAGGGCGACCGCCCACAGGACGGTCCCCACGAGGATCGTGGCCGTGTCGTTGGTCCGCAGCGGTCGCAGGTCCTGCGGGCGAGGCTGGTTCACGGCTCCAGCGTAGGCGACGAGCCCTTCCCCCAGGCAAAGCCGTACGGGGTCATCCTCGACCGAGGTCCCGCAGGGCGCCGGTGGGAAGCGCGATCCACCCCTCGGAACGCGCTGTGGGAGTCTGCTCCTGAGTGGGGGCCGTCACGCGGCCCAGAGCCGCGGCGCGGGCGGTGATCGCGGCGACGACGGCGTCCGTGGCGTCGTCGGAACGTCGGCACAACTGTTCGTGCGTCCCCAGATCCAGCCAGGAGGCCGTCTCCTGGAGCTGGTCGACCAGCAGTCCGAGCGTGCCGAGGTTCGCCGCCCGCTTGTAGCCGTTGGACGTCAGTCCCCAGCACCTGAGCGACGCCGCCGGGTAGACCTCGACGACCACACCGTTCCCGGCGCGGTCGACCGGCCGTCCCCTCCGGGCCAGTTCGGCGAGCAGGGCCGCGCAGCGCATGGCGGTGTGCCCGATACGGTCGGCCGAGACGCTCAACGGCCTCTGGCCGGTCGACTCGACGACCACCCGGTCGGTGACCCGGTAGGTGAGGTCCCCGCGCCAGGTACGGCCCGCCACCTCGGCGGGCACCTCGACGTGTCCGTTCCTGTGGGCCGTGACGAAGTCGACGAACCTGTCCGGCCAGCCGAACGGGCAGTCCACCCCGGCCTTGTCCGCGCCCATGAGCGCCTCGACGATCAGATCGTCGTCCGCGCCGACCACGACCTCACGGACCCGGGCTCCGCCATCGGACCAGTCGAGCCACGCGACCGCCGTACGGACGGCTTCAGCGGCGAGGTCCACCCCAACTGTGATCACTTCCTCACGATAAGGCGCCACCGGCGTGAGGTTCGGCGCACGGCTACCCCGTGGGGCGCAGCCGTATCCGGCCACCGTGGGGCACGTGCGGGAACATGCGGTGAATTCTCATGTCGTACGGCTGTCCGCTCCATGAGACCATGCGAATCTGCCATACAAGAGTCGAAAGGCCTGCAAGCTTGGCGCTCTGCCGTCCACCTGACCATCGGCCGGCGTAGTTTCCCCCCAGGAGTTCAAGGCATGACCCGCTACACCTCTGTCACCGGTGGCGCCGTGGCCTGGAAGGCGTCGCTGTCCGCCGCCTTCGGGGCCCTTCTCGGCCGTCCGCTCGCCGGGTACGACCGCGGTGCCGAGTACGCCGCCTACTACCACGGGCACTTCTTCCACGAGACACGCATCGACAGGGACCCGATCTGGCTGAACCCGGCGATCCTGACCGGAGGCGAGCCGATCGAGGTCGGAGACCTCTACCTGTACGACATGGGGGAGCCACCCCTGCGTTTCGACGCGGGCCGTTCGCTCTTCCAGTTCTCCAGTCACGGCCTGACCGACGCCTTCGCCGCGGACCTGGCACGGGCCTGCCTCGCCCCCGACGTCGTACGGGGCGCCGACCTGGCACCGGTGCTGTGGCGTCACGACCTCGACCTCGCCGACCCGATCCTGGCGGAGAACTGGCACGTCTGCTACGCCAGGATCGCCTCGGACGGCTCGCTCCTGGACGCGATGCGGGTCGCGACCGGCATCGGCGACGGCCCCGGCAGTCTGATCCCCTTCGAGGGCAACGCCGACGAGACGTGGACCCCGGCCCTCGACGCCGTGGCCGACCCCCGGTTGCGCGCCCACCTCAGCCTGGGCTGTTGCGACGTGGCCGAGGCCGAGGGCCTGACCTACCTGGGCGCCGACGCCCCCCTCGGTCCTCTCCTTGAGGAGGGCGGCTGCTCGGTGGTCGCGGGCTGGAAGGACGGCCACGGCCAGGTGGACGTCACGGTCCTCCAACTCGGCGCCGCCGTCGCCGGTCTGTCATGACCACCAATCGATGAGGCAGACGCTGACGCTGTCCGAGTCTTCCGATTTGTACTCCGACCAGTCCGCGCCGCCCGCGTAACGAGCCCACTCGGCCTTGCTGATCTCCGCGCTGTAACGGTCGCAGGACGCCTGCTTCGGGTCGGCGACGATCTCATCGAGGCCGGTGAGGTTCCAGAAGTAGACCCCGCTGGAACCGGCCATCAGGGCGAGGTGGCCGTCGGTGCCGAGGGCCACCGATTCGACCTCCGGCATGTGCCCGTTCAGCGTGGCCAGCCGGGCCGGTTTGGCCGGGTCGGAGAGGTCCCAGAGGGTGCCGGAACCGCTCGGCCCGGCGACCAGGACGCGCTTCCCGTCGGAAGTCAGGGACATGTCGTATGTGCCGTACAGCTTGTCGAAGGACAGGTCGAGCGTGGTGTGGCGCACCGGGCGCGCTCGGTCGTTGAGATTCCAGATCTCGATCTGCCCCGCCCTCTGGACGAGGACGACGCGCCCGTCCGCGCTCATCGCCGTCCTCGTCGCGCTCTGCGAGAACTTCATGGACAGGTCCAGATCCGCCGCCTTGACCGGGTGCTCGGCGGCGGAGGCGTCCCAGACCGCCACCTTGTTGTGATCGTCCACGGCGACGACGGTCCGGCCGTCCGCGCTGAGCGCGAAGTCGCGGATGGGGACGGTGTCCGATCCTGTTGCTGACAGGCGTTTCGGATGGGACCGGTCGGCCAGGTCCCACACGGTCATGACGCCGTCGTGATCGACGATCACCGCCGTACGGCCGTCGTGCGACAACGCCGCCTTTTTCACCCCGTTGGTGGACTGGGCGGTCCGGTCGGTCTCCATCGTCGCCAGCCGGACCGGTTTCGCCAGGTCGGTGAGATCCCACACGGTCGTGGTGTCGCCGTCGTCACCGGTGAGCGCGGTCCTCCCGTCGAAGGACAGCGCGGTCGTGTTCACGGATGCTCCTTCGCGCCCCTTCAACGGGGGAACCTGGTCAGGCTTTCTGATGGCCTTCGGGTCGGTCCAGGACTTGAGGTCCCAGACGTTCGCCTCGCCTCCGTCGTTGCTCAGGGCGACCCGCCCGTCGCCGCTCACCGTCACCTCGTGAGATGGCTCCTGAATGAGAGGCGAGAGAGCTCTGCCGTATGTGTCGACCAGTGTGTCGACCAGCCCCGCCCGGGTCTGCTCGTCGGAGTGGATCCCGACCGCGGCCGTGCCGAGCTTCCTGGCCGCGTCGAAGTCGGTGTCGCGTAACTCCGCGGCGTGCAGCGCGAGCCCGTGCGCCAGCGTGACGCGCTCCTGGTTTGAGACCCTTTCGTACGTGCGTTGCCATACGAGCCCGCCAACGACCAGGAGGACGACGAGGAGCCAGGCGAACGCGATTGCGAAAGTCCTCCAACGAGCATTCACCTGTTGAGCCCCAACCGGACCGCTCATCTCGACTCCACATCATTCGGCGTGCGGCTTTCGTGAAAGCCTTCATGAAAAGGATCATGCTCTGATGTGGACCTTAGACTCTGGGGTCTGGTGATTCCACCTTTCCTGTGGCAGGAGGGTTTTCTGCGGCTGTTCGCATTCCCGTGTCGCGCACGTGACCGAACACACCCTTCGGGATTTCCGATCTGTCACTGCGCGTGAGGCGCTGGAGGGCCCTTCGCCGGTGCGGTTTCTCTCCCGCGAAAAGGACCCGGGGTCGACCGGGATATCGTGATGAGTTCTGTCTCCGGTGGCCACCGTCGGGAATATCGGCGGTCGGCCACGGATGCGGTCCCCGGCTCCAACACTTCCTTTTGATAACACTCCGTGTTCGATGATGTGCATGTGGTGATGGTGTGAAGGGGCTGGGGATCGTGAGACGGCCTGGCAGGCTCTGTACGGCTCACATCGAGAAAAGTTCGCGCGGAGGGAATCGCATGAGCGGGTATATAGTTAGCAAAGGTAATGACTTATGCTAACGAACCCTCCCAGGAAGGACCCCGTCGCGAGCCTGCGCAGCGACGCCGGTCTGGCTTCGGCACTGCGCGTGTCGCTGGCACGCTTGAACAGACGCCTTCGCAGGCAGGCAGGGGGACACTCGTTGACCCCCACCCAGGTCGCGACGCTCGTCGCGGTGGAACGGCATTCCGGGATAACCCCCGGCGAGTTGGCCGAGCACGAGAAGGTGCAACCGCCCTCGATGACGCGCGTGATCGCCGCGCTGGAAGAGCGGGGGCTGGTGTCACGCACACCGCACCCGTCCGACCGGCGGCAGGTGAGCGTGAGCGTGACCGAGCGGGGCTCGGCCCTGCTGAGGGAGGAACGCCGCCGCAAGGAGGCATGGCTGACGCAGCGGCTGAAGGAGCTGTCACCGGAGGAGAGAACCGTGCTCAGGCAGGCGGCTCCGATTCTGGAGAAGCTCAGCCGGAACTAGGCGACCCCGAGGAACCCAGGGCCTCGGCCGTCCGGCAGGACGCCGAGGCAGCCCCCGCGGCGGCCCCCGAGGTCGCCGCTGAGACCACTCAGGAAGAGGCCGCCGGGACGGTCTCCAGGCCCTCTCCTCGCAGGCGCCTCGTCGGGGTGCTCGCCGTACCCGTGCGGAAGCTCGGCACGCGGGCCCGCCGCGGGCGGATCGCGCGGGCGGCGGCGGCCAGCGAGGTGCAGGCCGTCGAGACCGGGTCCGCGCAGGAGGTCCCCGAGACGCGGGGCGGGATGTTCCGCTCGCTGCGCGTCTACAACTACCGGCTCTTCGCCATGGGCGGCGTGGTCTCCAACGTCGGCGGCTGGATGCAGCGCACCGCGCAGGACTGGCTGGTGCTCGACCTGACGAAGGGCAGCGCCACCGCGCTCGGCGTGACCACCGCGCTGCAGTTCCTGCCGCAGCTGCTGTTCGGGCTGTGGGGCGGGATGATCGCCGACCGCTACCCGAAGCGGCCGGTGCTGATCGCCGCCCAGTCGATCATGGGTCTGCTCGCGCTCACGCTGGGCGTGCTGACCCTGACGGGGAACGCGCAGGTCTGGCACGTCTACGTGATGGCCTTCGCGCTCGGTCTCGTGCTGTGCGTCGAGGTGCCGACCAGGCAGTCGTTCGTGGTCGAGATGGTCGGCCGCAAGGACCTGCCGAACGCCATCGCGCTGAACGCCTCCAGCTTCAACCTGGCCCGCGTGGTCGGCCCCGCCCTCGCGGGTGTGCTGATCTACGCGCTCGGCGGCACCGGCCCGATCTTCGTGCTCAACGCCCTGTCCTTCCTCGCCGTGCTCGGCGGGCTGGCGCTGATGCGGACCTCGGAGCTGACCACGCCGGAACCGGTGGCCAGGGCCAAGGGGCAACTCCGTGAGGGGCTGCGCTACGTCATGGAACGCCCTGACCTGCTGTTGCCCGTCCTGCTCGTCGGGTTCGTCTCGCTGTGCGCGCAGTCGTTCTCGATGTCGATAGCGCTGATGGCCCGCGAGGTCTTCGGCGCCGGTGCCTCGTCCTTCGGACTGGCCTCCAGCATGTTCGCCGTCGGCGCGCTCGTCGGCGCCCTCATGGCGGCCCGGCGCGTACGGCCGAGCAGGAAACTGCTGATCGGCGGCGCGCTGTCGTTCGGCCTGTTCCAGGTCGTCACCGGACTGGCCCCGTGGTACCCGCTCTACCTGCTCCTGCTCGTCCCCGCGGGCGTCGCGCTGATCTCGGTCAACACGACCGCGAACACCAGCGTGCAGCTCGCGGCCTCTCCCGAGATGCGCGGCCGGGTGATGGGCATCTACGTACTGGTGTTCACCGGAGGTGCCCCGATCGGCGCTCCAGTGCTCGGCTGGATCGCCGAACTGGGCGGCCCCCGCACGGGCGTCGCGGTCGGCGGGGTCCTCACGATGCTCGGTGTCGGCGCGGCGATAATGCTGACCAAGGCGATCGGCAGGAGGTCCCGTGCGGTTGTTCGTGGGGGTGCTGCCGCCCCGGCGGGCGTGTGACGAACTGGCCCGCGCGCTGCGTCCCCTCAGGGGGGCGTGGCCCGAGCTGCGCTGGGTCGACCCCGCCAACTGGCACCTGACCCTGGCGTTCCTGGGCGAGGTGCCGCCGGAGGTGCTGCCGGAGCTGGAGACGAGGCTCGCCCGCGCCGCCTCGCGCCACGCGTCGATGACGCTGGCGCTGACCGGCGCGGGCGCCTTTCCCTCCGTCCGCCGGGCCAGGATCCTCTGGTCCGGACTGTCCGGCGCCCACCTCCCGCTCACCCGCCTGGCCGACTCCGTGACGGCGGGGGCGCGGCGGGCGGGAGCCGTACGGGTCGACGACCGCAAGCGCTTCAGAGCGCACCTGACCCTGGCCAGGACACGCGCGGAGACCGACGTGAGCGACCTGGTCGAGGCACTCGGACCCTTCGCCGGAACCCCGTGGGAGGTGGGCACCGTGCACCTGGTGAGAAGCCACCTGGGATCCCCGGTCCGCTACGAGACACTCGCGGAGTACGCCCTGGCATCCCCGGCACCCGGTGAGCGGAGCTGAGCGCCGGAGCCTGGCTCGTTCCCGTCGCCGGCTCCTGCCCGTGGTGCTCGCGGTGCTCGTGCTTCTCGGGACCCCGCTCTTCTGAGGTCCCCGCGTGCCCGGCTCAGCACCCCTGGGAAAGGGGTGCTCCGCCCGCCATGACTAACAGCTCAGGCCCCGAATGAAGCCGTCCGCCTGGCCGACGCCGTGACCGGCGGCCCAGCCGCCGGCGTTCCACCAGTAGTCCAGGTAGAAGCCTCCGCCCGCGGGGACCAGGTAGAGGGCCGTTCGTCCGGGGGCTGAGTAGACCCACGTGTCCTGCTGCACGTGGCAGAGCATCTGCGCGTGCGCCGGCGTGACGCCGACCAGGGTGGCCGCGGCGACGGCGGCCGCGAGAGTGAGGGCGATCCGCTTCGGGGTGGAGATCATCGCGGTGCGCAAGGTGAGAGCCTCCGGGGTTCCGAAAAAGAGAGCCTGGCCAGGGCTTTTATTTAGGAAACTTTCCTGTCTGGAACATACCTGACCAGCCGCGCACGTCAAGGGGCCCCGGACCGGTGATCCTTCCGGCACTCCGGGGCGTCGACCTCCTGCCGCGCTTCGCCGCCTTCTCCACCGGAATCCCGGGCCCGTGGTCCGCTACGAGACGCGTGAGACGCCCTGGCGGCGTCGGCACCCGGTGGGCGGAGCTAAGCTCCAGAGCGTGGACCGTCCCCGTCGCTGGCTCCTGCCCGTGGTGCTCACCCTGCTCGTACTCCTCGTGGTGATCGGCGCCCTCGTCACCTGATGCCGTGATCGGCTCGCAGGCGGCAGGCCAGCCGCCGGGGAGGGGGAGGGCCCCCTCGCCCGGGGTCAGGGGTTTCTACCAGGCGTAGTCCTCCGGGGCCGTCTTGTGGCCGGGGAAGATCTCGTTGAGGGTGGCCAGGGCCTTGTCGTCGAGGTTGATCTCCAGGGCCCTCGTGGTGCCGTCGAGCTGCTCGTGGGTGCGCGGGCCGATGATCGGGGCGGTGACGACCTTCTGGTGGAGCAGCCAGGCCAGGCCGACGTTGGCCGGGTCCTCGCCGAGCTCCTCGCAGAACGCCTCGTAGCGCTCGATCTTGGCGCGGTGCTTGTTCAGCTCCTCGACCATGCGCTCCGACGCGGAACGGCCCTTGTCGATCTTCTTGAGGATGCCGCCGAGCAGGCCGCCCGCCAGCGGGCTCCACGGGATCAGGCCCAGGCCGTAGTCCTCGCACGCGGGGATGACCTCAAGCTCGGGGGCGCGGACGATCAGGTTGTAGTGCGACTGCTCGGAGACGAGGCCGAGCGTGTTACGGCGGGCGGCGGCCTCCTGGGCCTTGGCGATGTGCCAGCCCGCGAAGTTGGACGACCCGACATACAGGATCTTGCCCTGCTGCTTCAGGACGTCCATCGCCTCCCAGAACTCCTCGAAGGGGGTGTTCCTGTCGATGTGGTGGGCCTGGTAGACGTCGATGTAGTCGGTCTGGAGCCGCTTCAGCGACGCCTCGGCCGCGCGGCGGATGTTCAGCGCGGAGAGCAGGTTCTCGTTGGGCCAGTCGCCCATCGCGCCGTAGAGCTTGGTGGCGATGACCGTCTTCTCACGACGGCCACCTCCCTGGGCGAACCACCGGCCGATGATGTTCTCGGTGATGCCCTCGCCCTGCTTCCAGCCGTAGACGTTGGCTGTGTCGAAGAAGTTGACACCCAGCTCGTGGGCGTGATCCATGATCGCGAAGGAGTCTTCCTCCGAGGTCAGGGGACCGAAGTTCATGGTGCCCAGGCAGAGGCGGCTGACCTTCAGGCCGGTACGGCCAAGCTGCGTGTATTCCATATGTCCACCCTAGGCACCTGGAGTGCGCTCCAGGCGAGACCTTGATCCGTGTCTCCCCCCGATCCGGTGCCCCACAGGGCATGATGGCGGGATGGGGAGTAGACCGGGGTATGTGGTGATTCGCGTGCTGGCCGCCGCCGTCCTGGCCGGGGCGACGCTGGCGCCGGGACTCGCGGCGGCGGACACGGACGAGGAGGGGCACCGGCTGTTCACCTTCAAGGACAGCCGGATCACCGAGTCGAGCGGGCTGGCCGTCTCGCCGACGCACCCGGACATCTACTACACCCACAACGACAGCTCCGACGGGCCGATCTTCTTCGCGGTCGGCGCGGACGGGCGCACCAGGGCGAAGTTCACCCTCCAGGGCGGGTCGGCCCGTGACTGGGAGGCGATGGCGGTCTCCAAGGACCCGAAGACCGGGCGGGGAGTGCTCTGGTTCGCCGACATCGGCGACAACTTCGACGGGGCGTGGCCCGACGTCTCGGTGTACCGGGTCCCCGAGCCGGCCACGATGCGCGACGCGGTGATCCCCGCGACGCGCTACCGGTTCAAGTACGAGGACGGCGGCCACAACGCGGAAGGGATCATGGTCAATCCGACCACCGGCCGCCTGTACGTGGTGAGCAAGGCGTTCGTCGGGGCGGTCTACGCGGCGCCGAAACGGCTGCGCACCGACAGGACCAACGTGCTGCGCAAGGTCGGCTCCGCCCCCATCATGGCCACCGACGCCGCCTACGCGCCCGACGGGTCGAGCTACGTGATCCGCACCTACTTCTCGGCGACCGTGTACCGCCCGTCGGGGGACCAGATCGCCCGGTTGTCGATGCCGCAGCTCGAACAGGCCGAGTCGATCACCTACACGCCGGACGGCAAGGCGGTGCTGACCGGCAGCGAGGGCAGGAACAGCCCCGTCTACCGGGTGCCGCTGCCCGAACGTGTCCTGCGGGAGACGGCACCCTCCTCGGCGCCGACCCCGACCGGTCAGGCCGCTCAGGCTGTGAAGCCCACGCTCGTCGCCGACGCGCGGGAGGCCGACGACCGTGAGGCGGGGGTGCCGGGCACGGCCGTGGCGCTCTGGCTGGCGGCGGCGGCTGGCGCGACCGGTCTGATCACCTTCATCGCGCGCCGCGTCCGATAAGTACCTAAACGAGATTGAGTACGGCTCCGCAAGCGGTTCGCAACCTGGGCTGGGCATCCTTCGTGTCATGCACGACCAGACAAGGCCCGGCTGCCCCGGGTGCGGCCTGCCCGTCACGGGAGCCTTCGAGCGCTGCCCGCGCTGCGCGCTGACGCTGAAAGGGCCCGCGGCGGCCGAACTGT
This sequence comes from Streptosporangium sp. NPDC020145, assembly GCF_040631275.1. Classification (NCBI taxonomy): domain Bacteria; kingdom Bacillati; phylum Actinomycetota; class Actinomycetes; order Streptosporangiales; family Streptosporangiaceae; genus Streptosporangium; species Streptosporangium sp. NPDC020145. Next base: position 55,225 of record NZ_JBEXZT010000014.1, read on the forward strand.
GGCGGCTCGATGTGGAGTTGGCCGGGCTGCGGGCCAGGCAGACGACCCTGCTGGCCCGCAGGAACCACCTGCTCACCCTGCTGCGCGCGGAGAGCGCCCGCCCCGCGGCTCCGGTGGGACCCGGGGCCCCGGTGGGGCCCGCCGCTCCTGTGGGGTTCGCGGCTCCTGCGGGGTTCGCGGGGGAGGCCGCTCCCCGCAGGGACTTCTCCCCCAAGGCGGTGCAGAACCTGCTGCTCACCCTCGGCGGGCTGCTGCTGATCGTCGCGGCCGTGGTGTTCACCGTGGTCAGCTGGGGGCACATCGGCATCGGCGGACGAGCCGCCATCCTGGCCGGGGTCACCGCCCTCACCCTCGCCGCGCCGAGGTTCCTCACGAGCAGGAAACTGGACGCGACCGCGGAGACGATCGCGATGTTCGGCGTCGCGCTGCTCCTGCTGGACGGCTACGCGGCCCGGCAGGCGGGGTTGTTCGGCGCGGACGGCCCGCAGGCGCGCCACTACGTCGCCGCGCTGGTCGGACTGGTCGCGTTGTCCATGGCGGGATACTCCCGGCTGCTGCCGTTGCGGCTGCCGCTCCCCGTGGCCGTCGTGTTCGCCCAGATCCCGCTGCCGTTGCTCGCGTTCGACATGACGGCGCCGTGGTTCACCGCCTCTCTGGCGGCGGACGCCGCACTCGACGCCGCCCTCCTGCTGCTGCTCAGGACATCGGAGGGGAAGACGAAGAACGGGTGGGCGACGGCCAGGGTCTGCTTCGGGGTGACGTGGACGCTGGGCGTGCTCTACGGACTCCTGGACTCGGTGCTGGAGTTCACCGGTGGGGGATCGGCCGTCGCCCTGGTCAGGGGCGTGCTGCTCGTCGCCCTGGCCGCCCTCGGACTCGTCGTCGCCGGGCGGGCCGGACGGATCGCGCTCGGGTTCCTCACCGCCGGGTCGGCGCTCGCGCTGACCATGGGCCTGGCCGCCCCGGTCTGGCCGTCGCTGCCCTCCGGGTGGCGGGGCGTGCCGTACACCCTGGGGGCGCTCGTGGCCGTCGCGGTCGCGCTGTACCTGCCGGGCCTGAACGCGCGGATCCGCCGGGCCGGTGCCGTCTCGGCGGGGGCCGTGGCAGGGCTCACGGCGCTGCCCGTCGTGCCCTGGGTCGCCGCCGAGGTGCTCATGCCGTTCGGGCTGCTGGAGCGGGTGTGGGCGTGGCCCGCCGTCCTCGACGACGGGTGGGCCGGGCCGCTCGCCTCCGCCGCGGTCGTTCCCGCCCTGCTGGCCACGGCCCTGGCGGTGGCGGCCGCGCGGTGGCCGGTCACCGGTCCTCGCGGGGAGAAAACCCGGCGGTCGCTGGGCCTGTGCGCCGTGGTGACGGGTGCGGTCGCGGTGCTCGCCGTTCCCGGTGCCTTCGCGCTCGGCCGCCCGGCCGCCCTCGTCGTCCCGTCGGCCCTGGCCGTGGCGCTCGTGGCCCGCATGACCCTGACGGGCGGAGCGTGGTGGGCGCGGGCCCTCGCGGCGACAGCCGTACCGGTGACGCTGATCGGTGTCGTCACCGCGCTCGCCGGGCGGACCGAGACGTACGCCGCACTGGCCGCGGCGCTGGTGGCGTGGGCCGTGGCGACGGTCGCGGGCCGGGAGCCGGGGGTACGGGCCGTCGCGCTGGTCATGGCGGTGCTCTCGGCGACCGGCCTGATCTGGGCGGTCGCGGTGGGGACGGGCCTGCAGCCGGCGGCCGAGGGCCTCGCGCTCGCCCTGGCGGCCGGCTCCGTGCTCGCGGTGGCCGCCTGCCTGGTGTACGGCGCCGCCGTCACTCCGGAGGCTGTCATCCCGGAGGCCGCCACTTCGGAAGCCGTCGAGGAGGCGCCTTCCGACTCCGAGGAGGACGGCGCCAAGGAGGAGCCCAAGGGCGGGAGTCCGGTGGTCCGGCGTGACCCCAGGTGGGGGGCCGGGCTGGGGCTGGGGGCGACACTCGGCGCGTGCGCGGTGTCGTCGATCGCCGTTCCCCTCGCCGGGATCGTCGGCTTCTACCGCCCGTTGTTCTTCCCGTGGACGGGGCAGCGGTTCCTGCCGGCTCACCTTCCGATCCTCGTGGTGGTCGCGGCCCTGCTCACGGTCACGGCGGTCACGGTCTCCTGGCAGGTGGCGGGGCGCGGGACGGCGTCCAAGGCGGCCCTGGTCGCACTGCCGGTGCTCCTGGCGACGCTGCCGCTCTCGGTCGGCCTGCCGTACCCGGTGGAGGTCGGGCTGTTCGTCGTGGGGCTGGGGCCCGCGGCGTGGGCGGCGGCGCGTGGCCGTACCGGGTGGAGGTTCGGCGCGGTGACCGGACTGTGGACGGCGTCGCTGGCGCTCTCCTGGTCGCTCGTCGCCCAGACCGCCACGCTGGTCACGCTGCCGGTCGTGGCACTGGTCGCGGCGGCGACCGCGTTCCTCGGGCGGGAGCGGTGGGTGCGGGCAGGGGGCGCCTGTACGGCGACGCTGCTCGCCGGGGCGCAGGCGCTGGCCGTGGGCCTGGCGCTCGGCTGGCCCGCGCGGACGGCGGCGTTCGGCGTGCTCGCCGTGGCCTGCGTCGCGGCGGCCGTCGCGGGCCGCTTCAGAAAGGAGACGTTCGCGGCCGGGACGGAGGCGGCCGGATACGCCCTGGCCCTGGCCGGTCTGGCGCTCGCCGCCGACGGCCTCGCGACGGCCTCGCTGGCCTGCGCCGTCGCCGGGGTGATGATGACCGGTACGGCGTTGCGTCCCGACCGGCGCCGGGCGGGATACGTGGGGACGGCCCTGCTGCTCACGGCCTCCTGGCTGCGGCTGCTGGCCTCGGACATCACGGTGGCCGAGGCCTACACGGTGCCGTTCTCGCTGGTCCTGCTGGGGTTCGGCTGGTGGCGGGCGCGTGGGAGGGCCCGTTCCTCCTGGCTCTCGTACGGCCCGGCCCTCGGCTCAAGCCTGCTGCCCAGCGCGGTCGCGACGCTCAACGGGACGGGATGGGTCAGGCCGTTGCTGCTCGGCACGGTCTGCCTGGTCGTTCTGCTGGTCGGGGCGCGGGCACGGCTACAGGCTCCCGCGCTGCTCGGCGGCCTCACCCTGGCCGTCGTCGTCCTGCACGAACTCTCGCCGTGGATCGCGCGGGCCATGGTGACCGTGCCGCGCTGGGTGCCGATGGCGCTGGGCGGGCTGCTGCTCGTGGTGGTCGGCGCGACCTACGAGGCACGGCTACGGGACGTGCGCAGGCTGCGGGCGATGGTCGGCCGGATGCGTTGACCCGGCCGACCGTCGATCACCCCCCCGGCGGGGGGTACGGCGAGCGCGGCCGGGGTCGTGACGGTGTCAGCGGTGGTGGCCTGGGTGATTCCGGTGGCCTCGGTGGTCTCGGCGCGCTCGGCTGGATCGCCGGTGGTCCCGGGGGCCGAAGCGGCCGGGGCCGTGGAGGCCGGAGTCGTGGCGGTGCCAGTGGTGGCCGGGGTGGTCGAGGTCGTGGAGGCGGCCGGAGCGGAGACGGCGGGGGTGGCCGGGGCGGAGATGACCGCGACGATCCGGCCCTTCGTGCACGAACCGTCCCGGTCACAGGCCTTGACCGGCACCTCCCAGATCGCCGGGGCCGTCGGCCTGAGCGTCACCCGGCCCTCCGAGGTGATCGACACCTGGGGGCTCGCGGCGCCGTCCAGGAGGTAGGTGATCTCGCCGCCCTCCGGGTCGGAGGAGGAGAGGCCGCCGGTCAGTTCGCTGTTCGCCGGGCCGGTCAGCAACAGGTAGGGCGAGGTCGGCGGCACGTTTCGCACGCACGGGGGCTCGCACGAGATCTCCACCGAGTCGAGAAGATTGCCCTGGTCCGGCTGGTCGCCGGCCGTGGAGATGGAGACGAACTCGAACCGGGTGACGGTCTGGCCCGGCGGGACCGAGTACCTGCCCGTGTAGTGGCCCCACCCCGCGTTGTCGTCGGCTATGTCCGAGGTGTTCTGGCCCATGGGGACCTGGGTGACCCCGCCGATCCTGAGCTGGAGGACGTCCTCGCCCGCGGAACGCCCCCGGTGCGAGAGGTGCCAGGTCAGCGTCGAGCCGGGCACGGTCCTGACGTCCTGGGAGAGGGTGGCGGTCGCCGTACCGTTGACCTCGGCGAACTGCCTGCCCGTGTCGGGCCGTACGGAGGGCACGTCCGGGCCCCAGACCTCGATGAGACCGTCATCGGCCGAGGTGCTCCACCCGGGCAGACCGGAGCGCAGGTTGCCCTGTCCGTGCAGACTGCCGGGCTCCTCGAACCCACCGTTGACCAGCTTGCACGCGGGAGCGGACCCCGGTTCCGGGGCCGGTCCCGAGACCGACCCTGAGGCCGAATCCGAGGCGGGGACCGAGGCCGGAGTCGGGACGGGCGCCGGGGACGCCGAGGCCGGGGGGACGTCGACGGCGGCCCAGGCGGTCGCACAGGTCCATGTGGTCACGCAGAGGAGGGCGGCACTCAGGCACGCCCGGGAACGCGGTCTCTCCATCTGTTCTCCCCCGATCCGAAGGACACCTGGCCGGGGGGATCAGGCGCTGAGCGGGGAAAATGCTACAGCGATCATCGCGGCCTCCCACTGAGGGACGCGCGGGTCGCGGTGCCCCGACTGGAGCGCCGCGAACGTATGGTTACGATCCCCAGCAAGGCCCAATAAGGCGCGGTAAGTCCTTCACGTCAGGAGAAGGATGGCGCTAGCTTTCGCACATGGGCGTTCCGGCGGCGATCAGGGAGGTAGGGACGTGAAGGTCGGGGTCGTCGGTGCGGGGATCGTTGGCCTGGCCGTCGCCAGGGAGCTGGCGCTGACGCACGGGGCCACGGTGACCGTCCTCGAAAAGGAGGACCGCGTCGGGGCGCACCAGACCGGCCACAACAGCGGAGTGGTCCACGCGGGCATCTACTACAAGCCGGGCTCGCTCAAGGCCGAACTCTGCCGGGACGGGATGGCCCTGCTCAGGGAGTACTGCGCCGAGCACGCCATCGCCTACGACGAGGTCGGCAAGCTCGTGATCGCCTCGACCCCCTCGGAACGCGCCGGGCTGAACGCCATCGCCGAACGGGCCCGCGAGAACGGGGTCCCCGGAATCGCCGAACTGGACGCGCTCGGGCTGCGCGAGATCGAGCCGCACGCCGTCGGGGTGGCCGCGGTGCACTCCCCGCGCACCGCCATCGCCGACTTCCCCGCGGTCGCCCGCCGTCTGGCCAAGGACGTGGAGGAGACGGGCGGCTCGGTGCTGCTGTCCCACCCGGTGCGCGCGCTGCGGGAGACCGCCCGGGGCGTCGAGGTGATCGCGGGACGGCGCAGGCTCGCCTTCGACCGCCTGGTCGTCTGCGCCGGGCTCGGCACCGACAACGTCGCCAGGATGGCGAAGGCGACGGGGAACGTGCGGATCGTGCCCTTCCGCGGTGAGTACTACGCACTGGCCGGGGCCTCGAAGGACCTGGTCAGGGGCCTGATCTATCCGGTTCCCGACCCCCGCTACCCCTTCCTGGGCGTGCACCTGACCCGCAGGATCGACGGTGAGGTGCTGGTCGGCCCCAACGCGGTCATGGCGCTGGCGCTTGAGGGCTACTCCTGGCGTGACATCGATCTCACCGACCTGCGCAGGATCCTGACCTGGAAGGGCACCAGGAAACTGGCCGCCCGCCACTGGCGCACCGGGGTCAGGGAGGTGACCGGCTCGATGCTCAAGGGCTCGTTCCTGACGGCGGCGCGCCGCTACGTCCCCGAACTGACCGGTTCCGACCTGGTCAGGACGACCGGCGGCGTACGGGCCCAGGCCGTGGCCGGTGACGGGAGCATGCTGGACGACTTCGCCGTCGACGTGCACGGCCGGGTGGCGCTGGTGAGAAACGCCCCCTCACCGGCCGCGACCTCCAGTCTTGCGATCGCCAGGCACATCGTGGGGTTAACCTCAGTATTGACCAATTAACTCCTTTTTCATGTGGGCGAGTGAAGATAAACCCGTGACCGATTCTCCCGAGGCTCGCCTCCTGATCGTCGAGGACGAGCCCAACATCCTCGAACTGCTGGCCGCCAGCCTGCGGTTCGCCGGATTCGGGGTGAACACGGCGGGCAGCGGCACCGAGGCCGTCGCCGCGGTTCAGCGTTATCGTCCCGACCTCATCGTGCTCGACGTCATGCTTCCCGACATGGACGGCTTCGACGTCGTACGGCGGTTGCGCGGCGGCGGCAGCGACACGCCCGTGCTCTTCCTGACCGCTCGCGACGCCACCGAGGACAAGATCCGTGGGCTGACGGCGGGCGGGGACGACTACGTGACCAAGCCGTTCAGCCTTGAGGAGGTCGTGGCGCGCATCAGGGCGGTGCTGCGCCGTACGGGGGCGGGGGACCTGTTCGCCAGGCCGCCCCGGCTCACCTTCGCCGACATCGAGCTCGACGAGGAGAGCCACGAGGTGTGGCGCGGAGGCAAGCCGGTCTCGCTGTCGCCGACGGAGTTCAAACTGCTGCGCTACTTCATGGTCAACGCGGGACGGGTGCTGTCGAAGGCGCAGATCCTGGACCACGTGTGGGACTACGACTTCCGGGGGGACGTCGGAATCGTCGAGTCCTACGTCTCGGTGCTCCGCAGGAAGATCGACAACGCCGATCCCCGGTTGATCCACACCCTGCGCGGCGTCGGGTACGTGCTCCGGCTGCCCCCGGGACACTGATGAGGCCGATGATCGGAGCCGCTCCGCTCAGGGTCAAACTGATCGCCGTCGTCCTCGTCCTGCTCACCATCGCGCTGGCGTTGATCGGCTTCGGTAGTGTCTCGATCATGCGGGGCTATCTCATCGACCGGGTGGACAGCCAGGCGCAGCTGAACGCGGACAGCGTGATACGCCGTCTGCACCGCAACGGCCCCTCCACACTGGTCGGCAGGCCGGTGCCGTCCGACACCCGGGTGGAGATCCGCGACCCGCACGGTGAGATCGACCTGCTGCTCCAGGGCACCGACGTGGAGAACAAACGGGGCCCCCACCTGCCGGCCTTCGTGAGGAGCTACCCGTTCGAGATCGACGAGTGGCGGGTCCACCGCTTCCCCCTCGACGACGGCGGAAGCGTCGTGGTGGCCGTGGACATGTCCGAGGTCAGGCAGATCGTCGGCCAGCTCGCCCTGGTCGAACTGCTCGGCGGGGGCGGCCTCATGCTGATGCTCGCCGGGGTCGGCGTGGTGATCATCAGGCGGAGCATGCGCCCGCTTGAGGAGATCGAGCGCACCGCCCAGGCCATCGCGGCCGGTGACCTGAGCCGTCGTGTCCCCGCGGCCAACCCGGCGACCGAGGTCGGCAGGCTCGGCCAGTCACTGAACAGCATGCTCGCCCAGATCGAGTCCGCCTTCGAGGCCAGGTCGGAGTCGGAGCTGTCGGCCCGCCGCTCGGAGGAGCGCATGCGCAGGTTCGTCGCCGACGCCTCCCACGAGCTCCGCACGCCGCTGACGTCGATCAGGGGGTTCGCCGAGTTCTACCGGCAGGCCCCCGAGGTCGATCCCGCGCCGCTGATGCGCCGGGTCGAGTCGGAGGCGGTCAGGATGGGCCTGCTCGTGGACGACCTGTTGATGCTGGCCAGACTCGACCAGCAGCGGCCCATGGCCATGCGCCCCGTCGACCTGCTCGCCATCGCCGCCGACGCCACCCACGACGCCCGCATCCTCGCGCCCTCCCGTGAGGTCACGCTCACCGTGGACGGCGCCGCCCTCATCGTCTCCGGCGACGAGGTACGGCTGCGCCAGGTCGTCGGCAACCTGATGAACAACGCCCTGACCCACACCCCGGACGGCACCCCGGTCCGCATGACGCTGTCGGCGCAGGGTTCCATGGCGGTCGTCGAGGTGACCGACGAGGGGCCCGGGCTCAGCGCGGAGCAGTGCGAGCGGGTCTTCGAACGGTTCTACCGGGTCGACTCCTCCCGGGGCCGTCGCGCCCCGGAGGACGGCGGCAGCGGCCTCGGCCTGGCCATCGTGGCCGCCATCGTGGACGCCCACGGTGGCGCCGTCGCCGTGGACTCCGACCTCGGCAAGGGCTCGACCTTCCGGGTGACCCTCCCCCTCGCCCCCGACTCGGCCTGACGACCACGGCAGGACAGAAAGCCGGACACGTCGGGCCGGACGGGGGCGGTACGGGATGAGCCGGCGGCCGGACGGTGGGGCAGCACGGCCCCTCCGCCCGGCCGGGTTAGGTTACGAGAGGCCGCCGGGCCAGGTGCCGTCGGGGAAGCCGTCGGCGGTGGCTCCGGTGGGCAGGACCACCCGGTCGTTCTCCGCGAGGCCCGAGGTGATCTCGACGTACTGGTCGCTCCGCACGCCCGTCGTCACCACACGCTCGCCGCCGCCCTGCACGGTGACCCGCGAGACGCCGTCCTTGGTCCGTACGGCCTGCGCGGGCAGGTAGAGGGCGGCCTGGGACTGGGCGACGGTGACGGTGACCGTGGCGGTCTGGCCCACCAGAAGGTCGGCGGGGGCCTCGTCGAAGGCGATCGTGACGCCGTACCTCACGAGCTGGCCGGTGGTCGTCGCGGTCGGCGCGATGTGGGTGACCGTGCCGTCGTACTTCTTGCCGTCCCGGGTGGCCAGGGTGATCGTGGCGCGCTGCCCCAGCTTGAGGCTGCCGATGTCCGACTCGGTGAACAGTGCCTCGATCTGGAGTTCGTCGAGGTCGCCGAGGGTGACGAAGGCGCCGGTACCCGCCTCGTCCCCGACGGCGCCCGCGACGGACATCACGGTTCCGGCGGCGGGGGCGGTGATCCGGACCCCGTTCAGCTCCTCGCGGGCGTCGGTCAGCTCGGCCTGCGCCCGCTTGACCTGGGCCTGTGCCTGGTCGACGCTGAGCGCCCCCTGCCCGCCGCCGATGCCGTCCGTGCCTTTTGCGCCGCCGTTCCGAAGGCGGGAGGCGTCCTGGCCCTGGGCGTTCTGACCGGTGCCGCGCTTGGCGCCCTGCCCGGTGCCCTGGCCGTTTCCGTTGCCGTTTCCTGTGCCTGTGCCGGTGCACGTGGTGGGGCCGGGGGTGGGCTTTCCTGTGGGCCTCGCGGTGGGCTTTCCACCGGGCTTCTCACCGGGCTTGGTGGTGGGCCTCGGGGTGGGTTTCGCGGTGGGGGTCGCCTCCGGGGCCGTGGGGGCCGGGTTCGAGGGGCCGGAGCGGGTCGGGGTGACCTCGGGGATCGCGGTGACCGTGACCGTCGCGGTCACGGTGACGGTGACGGTGGGGACGGGCGCGGGGTGGCCCGACCCCCCGCCGTGCCGCCTCGCCCTGGTGGTCGGCGTCGATGTCGGTGCCGGTACGGCGGTGGGCCCGGTCTTGACGAGGTATCCGGCGGGCACGACCGCACCCGCCCCGGCCCGGCCCGCTCCGCCACTGGGCAGGGCGGTCGGGGTGACGGCCGGGGCCTCGGTGGGGGGCACGGTGGGGGTCACGGTGGAGGGCACAGTGGGGGAGGGGGTGCCGCCCGGCACCAGTGTCCGGCCGGGCTCGGCCGTACGGCTGCGCCCGGGTGAGGGATTCGGCGTGGCCGTACCGGTCGGGGACGGGGCTGGGGAGGCCGGTGGACACTGCGCTCCACCGGCCGTGCCGGAACCGGCCTGGCCCTGACCCTGACTTTGGCCCTGGGACTGCCCTTGGGACTGGCCATAAGACTGGGATTGGCTCTGGGGCTGGGCCGGGGTGGGGGAGGCGGCTCTATCCTCGGCGGCGTCCAGGGCCTCCTGGGCCGCCGCGAGCTGTGCCTTGGCCGCGCTGTACCGTTCGCGGGCCGGTGCCGAGCCGATGGCGGCGAGCACCTCGCCCCTGCGTACCTTGTCCCCGGCCTTGACGTAGACCTTCCTGACCGTTCCCGAACCGCCGAAGGCCAGTTCCCTGGTCCGTTCGTCCACGGTGTTGCCCGCCGCCGAGACCGCGGCGGTCACGGTTCCGCGCCGGGTGGCGACGAGTTCGACCCGGGGAGCCCGCTCGGCGCCGTCGTCGAGGGCGTAGAACACGCCCGCGCCCACGAGGACGAGGGCGGCCAGGGCGAGTCCTCCTACGCGCGCGGGTTTCGGGAGGTTGGTCGGTCTCATGGCGGACCATCTTGGCGTGCCCGATTCACTACCTGCTCACAAAAACCTGAATATTTCCTGTATGTCCATATCGGTGGAAGGCTTGCAGGAAACACTCAGCAAGAGTTGGGTTTAGCCCAAGACTGATACGCCAGGGTCGAGCGCTGTGAAGCTGTCGACCAGGCGTAGGACGCTGCTCGTGAACGGGACCCTGGCGGTCCTGTTGCTGGGCGGCGTGGGAATCGCCTTCTCCTCTCTCGGGGGATCCACCTCCTCCTCCGCGGACGCCACCTCGGCCGCGGGCGGTGCGGCACGGGCCGTCACGGTGACCCGGAGTACGGTGACCGCCTCGGTCTCCGCGTCGGGCGCCGTGGAGAGCGCCCAGGCCCGCTCGCTGGGCTTCGGGACGAACGGCACCGTCAAGAAGATCTACGTCGAGGTGGGGGACAAGGTCAGGAAGGGGCAGATCCTGGCCAGGCTGGACGACAGCGCGGCGCGGGAGAGCCTGGACGCCGCCGCGGCGGCACTCGACTCCGCGGACGACGACACCTCGACCGCCGCCCTCTACGCCCAGTACGTCAACGCCAGGAACACCTACCGGGCGGCCGGACGCACGGTGGCGGCGACCGTCATCAAGGCGCCGTTCGCCGGTACGGTCACCGCCGTCAACGGCACGGTCGGCGGCCCCGCGAGCGGCGGCTCCGCGAGCTCCTCGGGTTCCTCCGGCTCCTCGGCCTCCTCGACGGGCTCCTCGGGAGGCTCGTCGAGGACGGCGAGCGGCTCGACCGGATCGGGTTCGACCGGGTTCGTCGAACTGGCCGACACCCGAAAACTCCAGCTCGTCGGCACCTTCACCGAGTCGGACATCACCAAGCTCAAGATCGGTCAGAGCGCCGCCGTCACGTTCGACGCGCTGCCCGGCGTCACCGCGACCGGCAAGGTCACCCAGATCCAGCCGACCGCCGCGACCAGCAACAACGTCGTCCAGTATCCGGTGACGATCTCCTTCGTCCAGGTGCCCGCCGAGATCAGGCTCGGCCAGACGGCCACGGTCAAGGTCGCCGTGGGACAGGCGGAGAACGTGCTGGCCGTCCCCTCGACCGTGGTCACCACGACGGGCGGACGCAGCACCGTGACCGTCCTGCGCAACGGCGCCCAGACCCCCGTACAGGTCGAGGTCGGGGTCAGGGGCGACACGCTCACCGAGATCACCTCCGGACTCGCCGAGGGCGACCAGGTCGTCCGCCCGGCCGCGACCGGGACCAACCAGCAGGGCGGCTTCCCCGGCCTCGGCGGCGGTGGAGGCGGCGGCAACCGCGGCGGCGGACTCGGGGGCGTCAGATGACCGCCCCCGTCCTGGCCCTCACCGACATCACCAAGGTGTACGGCAGGGGCGACGCCGAGGTCAGGGCCCTGCGCGGGGTCTCGCTCACCGTCGAGCGGGGTGACTACGTGGCCGTCATGGGCGCCTCGGGCTCGGGCAAGTCCACGCTCATGAACATCCTGGGCTGCCTGGACGTCCCCTCCTCCGGCAGCTACCTCATCGACGGCGTGGACGTCGGGAGCCTGGACGAACGCAGGCTCGCCATCCTGCGCAACCGCAAGATCGGGTTCGTCTTCCAGTCGTTCAACCTCATCCCGAGGATGAGCGCGCTGGCCAACGTCGAACTGCCCATGGCCTACGGCGGGGTCACCGCCCAGGAGCGCCGGGCCCGCGCGCTGGCCGCCCTGGAGCAGGTCGGCCTGTCCGACCGGGTACGGCACGAGCCCAACGAACTGTCCGGCGGCCAGCAGCAGCGCGTCGCCGTGGCCAGGGCGCTGGTCACCTCCCCGGCCCTGCTGCTCGCCGACGAGCCGACCGGCAACCTCGACACCAAGGCGACCGGGGACGTGCTGGAGATCCTCGACGGGCTGAGCGAGTCCGGCCGTACGATCGTGCTCATCACCCACGAGGACGACGTCGCCGCGCACGCCAAGCGGGTCATCCGCCTGGTGGACGGGCTGATCGTGGACGACCGCCGCCAGGCGCCGGTCGGCGGCCCCCCGCCCCGTTCGGCCGTCAGGCTCCAGTCCACGCCGGGAGGCGCCTCGTGAGCAGGCTGGAGATCCTGCGCTTCGCGCTGCGCGGCCTCGCCGCCAACAAGCTGCGCAGCTTCCTGACCACCCTGGGCATCCTGATCGGGGTCGCCGCGGTGATCCTGCTGGTCGCCTTCGGCGAGGGCGCCTCGCAGAGCATCCAGAAGAGCATCCAGCGGCTCGGGGCCAACACCCTGACCGTCTCCGCCTCCTTCGCCGGGGGCGGGATCGGCGGCCCCGTCGGGGTCGGGTCCTCCCGGCAGGGCAACGGCCCCCGTACCCAGGCCAGGCAGCTCACCCTCGACGACGCCAAGGCGCTGGCCGACCCCGAGCAGGTGCCCTCGGCCAGGAGCGTCTCCCCGGTGGTGAGCACCGGTTCGGCGACCGCCGTACGGGACGGGGCCAGTCACACGATCTCCCAGCTCGTCGGCACCTACCCCAGCTACTTCGAGGCGATGAACAAGCCCGTCGAGACCGGTTCCTACTTCGTCAACGACGACGTGCTCGCGGCGCGGAAGGTCATGGTGATCGGCAAGACGGTGGCCGACGAGCTGTTCGGCACGGCCAGCCCGGTCGGTGAGCAGGTCAGCGTCTCCGGGGTGCCGTTCACGGTGATCGGGGTGCTGAAGACGTCGGGTTCCTCCGGCTTCGGCTTCCAGGACGCCGACGACGTGGCCATCGTGCCGCTGCCCGCCGTACAGCAGAGCCTGACGGGCTTCGGCGCGCTCAGCTCGATCGTGGTGCAGGCGACCGGGTCCGACACGACCACCTCGGCGCAGAACGAGGTGACCGCGGTGCTCAACCAGCGCCACGGCATCACCCCGACGGGTGGCGCGGACTACCGCATCCTGAACCAGGCGACCCTGCAGGAGACGGTCAGCTCGACCGTGGGGATCTTCACCAGCCTGCTCGGCGCGGTCGCCGCGATCTCGCTGCTCGTCGGCGGCATCGGCATCACGAACATCATGCTGGTCACCGTGACCGAGCGGACCAGGGAGATCGGCATCAGGAAGGCGATCGGCGCGCCCAGGAGCGCCATCCTCGGCCAGTTCCTGCTTGAGGCGACGGTGCTGAGCCTGCTCGGCGGGCTGACGGGTGTCGCCATCGCCTTCGTCGGCACCCGCTTCACGATCGCCGGCATCGAACCGGTGCTCGTGCCGTCGTCGATCGTGCTGGCCCTGGGTGTCTCCGTGGGCATCGGGCTGTTCTTCGGCGGTTATCCGGCGAACCGGGCGGCCAAGCTCAGGCCCATCGAGGCACTGCGCCACGAGTGAGCCACAGACGACCTGTACGACCTACGCGAGGAGAAGAGATGGGCGACGGCGCGGACGACAGGACCCCGGCGCGGGAGTTGCTTGAGACCTCCCCGTTCAAGGGCGACCTGGACGGTGAGCTCGCGGCCGGGCGTAAGCGTGGGATCTCCAGACTCACGCTGGTGCTCGGCGCGGCCCTCGCGCTCGTCGTCGGGGTGATCGTGGGCATCCAGGCGCAGAAGGCGTTCGGCGGGCCGACCGGCGACCGGACCGCTGCGATGCGGCAGGGCCCCGGTGGTTACGGGGCTCCCGGCGGTTACGGCGGACGCGGTGGGTTCGGCGGCCAAAGCAGTGGCCAGGGGAACGGCCAGGGAAGTGGCCAGGGCGGGTTCGGCAACGGACAGCGGGGCGGTCAAGGGGGTGTGACCGTCGGCACCGTGCAGAAGGTCGAGGGTGGCAAGGTCTACCTTCAGCAGCAGGACGGGACCGTCGTCACCGTGAACACCACCGACCAGACGAACGTGCGGATCTCCAAGCAGGGCAAGGTAGGCGACCTGACCACGGGCGGCACAGTCGTCGTGCAGGGCGCCAAGGGCGCGGACGGCTCCGTGACCGCGACCGCGATCAACGAGGGCGGGGTCCGACGATGACGATCTCCTCTCTCAGGAAACGTTCAGCCGGACCTGAGCTGCGTTCCAGGGGGGTGAGCAAGCCTCGTGATGTGCTGGACAAGGTCGAAGCCAGGTTGCTGATCGTCGACGACGAGCCGAACATCCGCGAGCTGCTCTCCGTCAGCCTGCGCAGATCCGGCTTCGAGGTGGTGACGGCGGCGGACGGCAGGGAGGCCGTGCACTTCGCCGAGCGGATCCGCCCCGACCTGGTCGTGCTGGACGTGATGCTGCCGGACATGGACGGGTTCACGGTCGCCGGGCGGCTGCGGGCGATGGGCGGGCAGATCCCCGTCCTCTTCCTGACCGCCAGGGACGCGACCGACGACAAGGTCACCGGCCTGCGGGTCGCCGACGACTACGTGACCAAGCCGTTCAGCCTTGAGGAGGTCCTGGCCCGCATCCGGGCCGTGCTGCGCCGTACGAGGGGGGATCTGGACCTTCCTGTCCGGTTGAAGGTCGCCGACCTTGAGCTGGACGAGGAGGCGCACCAGGTCTGGCGCGCGGGCAAGGCCGTACGGCTCTCGCCGACGGAGTTCAAGCTGCTGCACTACTTCATGGTCAACACGGGCAGGGTGCTGTCCAAGGCGCAGATCCTCGACCACGTCTGGAACTACGACTTCGGGGGAGACGCCGGGGTTGTCGAGTCCTATGTCTCCTATCTCCGTCGAAAGGTGGATATGGCCGAACCGAGGCTCATACACACCTTGCGGGGGGTTGGGTATGTCCTTCGGCCGCCCCAGAGTGGTTGAATATTCAGCGGACATTCAGCTTCGGCTCAAGTGACGCTGAGCTTCGGGTGTTCCAATGAACAGCGAGTGACCCCCGATCACCCCGCGGTCGCGCGGAAGGGTCGGGCTCGCCTCCAGCTGCGGGGGAGACGAGCTCGGACGTAGCCCTCACGCGGACTTCGGGGTTAAGGCCCCACCGCTCTACCGGGTTCGCCCCCGTGATCCGGTCGAGCGGTGGGGCAAAATCATGTCTAGGGGGCATTTACCGGGGAAAACCGCTCCTATGAGCCGGAGCGACGGGTTGCTCGCGGCGCTGCGCGAGCTGCGGCGCCATCTCGACCGCGACCTGTTCCCCCTGGCGGCCGGAGACGCGCGGGCCGGGCGCGCCGCCCAGAAGGAACTGGCCGGTCAGCTCGACGACTACCTGATCCCCCGGCTCACCGCGCTCGACGCCCCGCTGCTGGCCGTCGTCGGCGGCTCGACCGGGGCGGGCAAGTCCACCCTGGTCAACTCCGTCGTCGGCGCCGACGTCACCGAACCCGGCGTGCTGCGGCCGACCACACTCGCGCCCACCCTGGTGACCAGCCCCGCCGACGAGGCGTGGTTCACCGCCCAGCACGTCCTGCCGGGTCTGCCACGGGTGACCGGAGCCCGAGGGCAGCCGGGCACACTGCGCGTGGTCACCGTGCCCTCCCTGCCCGCGGGCCTGGCTCTGCTCGACGCGCCGGACATCGACTCCGTCGTGGCCGCCAACCGCGAACTCGCCGCCCAGCTGCTCGCCGCGGCCGACCTGTGGCTGTTCACGACCACCGCCGCCCGCTACGCGGACGAGGTGCCGTGGGGCTTCCTGCGCGCGGCCAGGGAACGCAGCACCGCGCTCGCGGTCGTGCTGTCACGGGTGCCCCCCGAGGCCATGGGCGTCGTCAGGAAGGACCTGGCCAGGCTCCTCGAAGAGAACGGCCTCGGCGGGACCCGGCTGTTCGAGGTGCCCGAGCTGACCCTGCCCGAGGAGAACGGCCGCCTGCCGCGCCCCGCCGTACGGGAGGTCGCCGACTGGCTGACCGGTATCGCCGCCGACTCGCGGGCCCGCGCCGAGGTGGTGCGCCAGACCCTGTCCGGGGCGCTGGAGAGCCTCGCCGTACGGGTGCCCGCCCTGGCCGACGCCGTCGACCACCAGCACGCCGCCGCCAGGGAACTGCGCTCGCTGACGGCCGACGCCTACACCTTCGGCCTGACCGCCTTCGACGAGGGCATGCTCGACGGGTCGCTGCTGCGCGGCGAGGTGCTGGCCCGCTGGCAGGACTTCATCGGCACCGGAGACCTGATGCGCTCCCTGGAGAGCAGGGTCGGCCGGTTCAGGGACCGCCTGGTCGCACTGGTCACCGGCCGTCCCGCTCCGGAGAACGACCTGCGGATCGCGTTGGAGAGCGGGGTCGAGGCACTGATCAGGGCCTCGGCCGACGGCGCCGCGGAACGCGCGCTCGACGCCTGGACCGCGCGTCCCACGGGCCGTGCCCTGCTTGAGGAGGCGGGGGTCGTGACGGCGGGACGCCTCGGCAGGGCCTCGGCCGACCTGCCCGCCAGGGCCGAGGCGGCGGTCAGGGGCTGGCAGGGGTACGTGCTCGACCTGGTCCGTGAGGAGGGCGCCGACCGGCGGAGCGTGGCGAGGTTCACCTCCTACGGCGTCAACGGCGCCGGGCTGCTGCTGATGCTCGCGGTGTTCGCCTCGACGGGCGGCCTGACCGGGATCGAGGTCGGCATCGCCGGAGGCACCAGCGTGCTCAGCCAGAAGCTCCTTGAGGCGGTCTTCGGGGACCAGGCCGTGCGCACCCTCACCGTCAAGGCCCGCACCGACCTGCGTGCCAGGGTGGCCATCCTGCTCAACGAGGAGGCCGACCGGTTCACCGGCCTCCTGGACGCCGTCGAACCACCGGGGGAGGCCGGTCCCGCGCTACGGGAGGTGGCGCGGGCCGTACAGGACCGCCGAGGGGAGCTTCCGGCGACCGGGGACGGACCCGGAGACGGGCCGCCGCGTGAGGTTTCCGGGGGCGGACCTGGGGAGGTGGAGGGGTGGTGAAGCTGCTGCGCCGTAAGGAGTCCGCCTCCCTCGACGACCGGCTCGACGCGCTGGCCAGGGCGGCGGACCTGGCCGATGGGCGACTGGACGAGGACGCCGTCGCCGGAGCGCGTTCCGTGGTCACCCGCGCGGGCGTACGGCGTGGCCTGTCGGTCGGGCACACCGTGGTCGCGCTGGCCGGGGCCACGGGAAGCGGCAAGTCGTCGCTGTTCAACGCGCTGTCCGGTACCGACCTGGCCACGGTCGGGGTGACCAGGCCGACCACCTCGACCGCGCAGGCCGCGCTCTGGGAGGGCGAGGGGGCGGCGCCGCTGCTCGACTGGCTCCGGGTGCCCCGCCGCCACGAGGTGCCGCACGTCGAAAGCGAGGCGGCCGGGCTGATCCTGCTCGACCTGCCCGACCACGACTCGATCGAGCCGTCGCACCGCGTCGAGGTCGATCGGCTGGTCGAGATGGTCGACCTGCTGGTGTGGGTGCTCGACCCGCAGAAGTACGCCGACGCGGCCGTCCACGACCGCTACCTGCGCCCGCTCTCCGGGCACCGGGACGTGACGGTCGTCGTGCTCAACCAGGTCGACCGGCTCAGCCGGGACGCCGCCCGGCGCTGTCTCGACGACCTGCGGCGGCTGCTCGGTGAGGACGGCCTCGGCGGGGTGCCGCTGCTCGGGGTCTCCGCGCGCACCGGGGAGGGCATGCGCGAACTCGGCGCCCTGCTGGCCGCCCGGGTCACCGACCGGCGCTCGTGGGCCGCCCGCCTCGCCGCCGACGTCGGTACGGCCGCCGCCCGCCTCGACACCGCCTCGGGAACCGGCTCCGGCCCCCGGGAGAACGTCGAAGGCCTGGCCGGACCGTTGACCGCCGCGTTGTCCGAGGCGGCCGGGGTACCGGTCGTCGTCAGGGCGGTGGCCACCTCGCACCGGCACCGTTCGATCGTCGCGACCGGCTGGCCGCCGACCCGGTGGCTGCGCCGCCTCCGTCCCGACCCGCTGCGCCGCCTGCGTCTCGCCGTCCAGGCGGAAACCGCCCGGACCGGGACCGCCCAGGCCGGAGGGCTGGTCGGCCGTACGTCGATGCCCGTCGCGTCCACCGTGCAGCGCTCCAGGATGGACACCGCGATCCGCAGGACCGCCGACGCCGCCGCCGAGGGGCTGCCCGAGCCGTGGGCGACGGCCGTACGGCGGGCGGCCAGGGCACACGGGGACGAGCTTGAGGACGGCCTCGACCGGGCGATCGCCGCCACGTCGCTCGGCTCGGCCCGGCGGCCCGTGTGGTGGCGGGTGGTCGGGGCGGCGCAGTGGCTGGTGTTCGCGGTCACGCTGGCGGGTGGCCTGTGGTTGCTCGGCCTGGCGGGCCTGGACTACCTCAGGCTGCCCCGGCCGGACCTGCCGACGGTGGGGGAGGTGCCCTGGCCGACGGCGCTGCTGGTCGGCGGCGCCCTGCTGGGGCTGCTGATCGCCGGACTCTCACGGCTGGCGGCCTGGGCGGGCGGCCGTCGCAGGGCGCGCAGGGCGGAACGGGCGCTGCGGGCGAACGTGGACCAGGTGGCCAGGGACCTCGTACTGGATCCGATCGGCGACGAGGTCACCCGCTACCGGGACTTCACCGAGGCCGTCGCCTGCGCCCGTTCCGAGAACAGGAACGAGAAACGTTGAAGCGGGAAATTCCAGGGAGGCGTCCGTCGCGGAAGGTTCCCCCGCGTCAGCACTGGGCGGCATGACCGGCGTTGTAACCGTCCACCCAGCCTTTCCTGTCCCAGCTGTCCGATTCCTCGTAGGAGAAGCTCGCGGCCTTGTCGCACATGCGGGCCGAGTCGGCGTACCCCTTCTCGTAGGCCTGCTGGTAGGCCGGTGGCTTGTCACCGGGGGCCGTCACCCGCGCCGATGCGGTGCTGGCGGGGAGGAACGCGACGCCGGAGAGGGCGAGAGCGGCGAGAAGCGCCGGGCTGGGACGATGCCTGCGGTCCATGGAATCCTCCTCTGACCAGGCCCCCGGAACATTCGCCGGAGGACACGATCGACAAGCCCAGAATACGAAGCGATTTATCCGTTAAGTCGGATTTATGGATTTATTTGGAAGGCCTTTTCCGGCCCATATCCGGCAGCGCGGAAGCCCCGAACCCGGTCCTCGGAAAGATTGTCGTTCACGGGGGTTGGGCACGCAGGACGGGTTGACGGCGGCGGCCGGAGGTGATGGAATCCCGCCTCAGCGTCGCAGTGCACCCGGCAAGGAGATCGCCGAGGGCATGGAGGCGCCGAAACATGGGACGACCATGGAAACCCCCACCAACCCGGGCGATCGCCTCGCGGCGTTCGGCAACCAGCTGATCGAGGTGCACGACTGGCTCCGCGAGGAGCTGACCAGGCTCGGCGACGACGTCGACACCTACCTCGAAGGCCGCATGGAGCGGCCACGGCGGCTGCGGGCGCACTGCCTGGCCTTCTGCTCCGCGCTGACCCTGCACCACACCGGCGAGGACGCCGGAGCCTTCCCCGCCCTCGCCGGGAGATTCCCCGAACTGCGCCCCGTCATCAAGCAGCTCGAACACGACCACCAGCTCGTCGCCGGCATCCTGCGCGACCTGGAGAACCTGGTCGAGGGACTCGGCGACCGGCCTCCCGGCCCCGAGGAGGCACGGCGGGTGCGCGACACCCTCGACGGCCTGACCGCCATCCTTGAGTCGCACTTCACCTACGAGGAGAGGAAGATCGTCGCGGCCCTCGACGCGCTCGGTTCCCCCGGCGACCCCGACTTCAGGCCGCCCGCCTGGCTCGAATCCCTCGGGAACGACTAGTCAGGAAGACCGTTTCCTGCAAGACGCCTGCCGTACGGCCCGGCGACGATGGGGGCCATGAGCATTGATCTCGCCACGGCGACGTCCTTCATGGCCACCCACGCGCGTGTCCTCGACCGCCGTCGTTTCGAACTGTTGACGGGCCGGGCCGACCCCGGTGCCGTGCTGGCCGCGCTCGACGGCTACCGCAACGCCGACGGCGGTTACGGCTGGGGCCTTGAGGCCGACCTGCGCTCGCCGGAGAGCCAGCCGGGCGCCGCGTTGCACGCCTTCGAGGTGTTCGGGGACGTCGCCCCGGTCACCACCGGGCGGGCCGTCGAGCTGTGCGACTGGCTTGGGACGGTCACGCTGCCCGACGGCGGGCTGCCCTTCGCCCTGCCGTTGACCGTCCGGGAGGGAACCGCCCCCTGGTGGGCGGCAGGGGCCGCGACCCCGGGCTCGTCGTTGCAGATCACCGCCGTGACGGCGGCCGCCGCGCACCGCGTCGCCGTACACGACCGGGGGGTGGCCGGGCACCCGTGGCTGGCCCGTGCCACCCGCCACTGCCTGGACGTGATCGGGACGATCGAGGAACGGCCCTCCGCCTACGTGCTGCTCTTCGCCGTACTGTTCCTCGACGCCGTGCACGACACCCACCCCGAGGCGGCCGGGCTCCTGCGGCGGCTGGGGGAGCACGTCCCCGCGGACGGCGTGGTGGCCGTCGAGGGCGGCACCGAGAACGAGGTGCTGCGCCCGCTGGACTTCGCGCCCCTGCCGGGCCGTCCCGCACGTGCCCTCTTCACGCCGGAGGTGATCGCCGCCGACCTGGAGCGCCTGGCCGGGGAGCAGCGGGACGACGGCGGATGGACCGTCGAGTACGCCAGGATCTCCCCGGCCGGTGTGCTCGACTGGCGTGGACACGCCACCGTCCACGCCGTCGAACTCCTGCGCCGCAACGGAACCCTGGCCCTCAGCGAACCGGCCTGAGCCGCCACAGTGAGGTGACCTCGGCGGCGCGG
Organism: Streptosporangium sp. NPDC020145; assembly: GCF_040631275.1. Lineage (NCBI taxonomy): Bacteria > Bacillati > Actinomycetota > Actinomycetes > Streptosporangiales > Streptosporangiaceae > Streptosporangium > Streptosporangium sp. NPDC020145. The sequence continues at coordinate 75,811 of NZ_JBEXZT010000014.1, forward strand.
GCCGCGTGCAGCGGGTCCTTCGGATCGGTCGCCCTCGGGTGCCGGGGTCGTGCCTCCAGCCTGTCCGCCACCCGCAGCCCCGCCGACCCGAAGGCGGCCAGTAGCTCGGCACGGGTCCGCAGGGCCAGGTGTTCGGCCAGGTCGGACAGGATCAGCCAGCCCTCACCCTCCGGTTCGAGACGCTCGGCGAGCCCGTTCAGGAAACCCCGGAGCACACGACCGCCCGGATCGTAGACCGCGTGGTCGAGCGGGGAGCACGGCTCGGCGGGCAGCCACGGCGGGTTGCAGACGACGAGCGGAGCGCGCCCCGGGGGGAAGAGGTCGGCGCGCACGACGTCGATCCGGCCGGTCAGTCCCAGCCGTTCGACGTTGTCGCGGGCGCACGCCACGGCACGCGGGTCCTGGTCGGTCGCCAGCAGCCGTTCGACACCCCGGCGGGCGAGGATCGCGGCGAGCACGCCGGTCCCGGTGCCGACGTCGAACGCCAGTGACCGCGACGGGAGCGGCGCGCGGGCGACCAGGTCGGCGTACTCCCCTCTGACCGGGGAGAAGACGCCGTAGTGCGGGTGGATCCGCCCGCCGAGCGCGGGCACCTCGACCCCCCCTGCCGCGCCACTCGCAGGCGCCGACGACGCCGAGCAACTCGGGCAGCGAGACCACCGAGGGTCCTCGCGCGGGGCCGTACACCTGAGTGCAGGCCCGCCGTACGTCCGGGGCACGCCGCAGGGGTACGGCGTGCTCGTGGTCGAGCGGCACCAGCAGCCTGCCCAGGACGACGGCACGCCGGGAACGGGCCTGACGGTGCAGGTGGAAGGCCCGCGCCGGGGGTATCGGGGAGACAGCCGCCTCGGACGGCGCCCGTTCCACGCGTCGCGCCATGGCGCGCATGAGCTGTCGGGCGTTGTGGAAGTCGCCGCGCCACAGCAGTCCTACGCCCTGGCGGGCCAGCCGGTACGCGGCGTCGGCGGTGAGCCGGTCGTCGGCGACCAGCACGCGGGCGGGCGGTGGCGAGCCGTTCTCGGAACGCCAGAGAGCGGACCGGGGCTCGCCGCCCTCGGTCCAGTGAATCGTGAGCACTCGGGGCTCCTCATGATCGAACCAGTGATGGTCATGAAGAGCGCCTCGTCGCGGTGTGGACGGTCTCCCGCCTGGTGACGGCGGGTTCTCGGCTCAGCGGGTGACGGCCTCCCGCGAGGAAGCGCGCGACGGGACGTCACCGAGCACCATGCCGGGCGGTGGGAAGGACACGATCGACCTCCTCGTGGGGACGGGAACAACAAGGTATGACAGACCGGCCTGTGGGCACTCCGCCGGGGAGCATGGGGCCGGAGCCAGGCGGTTCCGGCCCGCACCTCCACCCGCGAGCAGGTCACCCCCAGCGCTTGGCGGCGTCCTCCTCGGTGAGGCCGGCCAGGGCGACGAGGAGCCGGTGAAGCTGGTCGTCGCCCTGTGACCTCGCCTTCTTCGCCGCGAGATAGGCCTTGGGCTCGAACTCGTGGTTCGCCTGGGCGGTCTTCAGCACCTCGACGAGGATGTCCCGGACGTTGCGCTCACCCTTGATGGTGTAGCGGGTCAGCAGGTGCTCCACGTGGTCGGCGTAGCTGAGGAGCACCCGGGGGGCGGCGCCCGCCGAGACCACGACGGTGTCGCTGGGGCCGGCGATGTGGCACCTGGCGTGCTCGTAGAAGACCCTGGTGTGCGCCGCGCCGAGGTGGTCGAGCGCGCCCAGGACGCTCTGGACCGAGCTGCCCCTGCCGGTCAGCGTGTCCTCGGCGGTGAACAGGACGACGCTCAGCTCGCCGGGCGTGCCGAGAACGGCCCCGGCCTTGATCACGTCCGTGAAGAACTCCGTGACGCGCTCGGCGATCCGCTCCGGGGGCGTGCTCGAATCGGCGTGGGACAGGTAGGAGATGCCCGCCGTACGGCTCCACATGGCCAGCGCGGTGCAGGTGTGGATGCGCGTGGTCCACGCCCGCTCGGGGCCGACGTAGTAGTAGAGCTGCCTGGCCGGGAAGTCGGACTTGTCCTCGGCGTCCTGCTCGATCGAGATGCCCAGGTCGGACAGGTCGGCGGGGGCGCTCTCCGTCAGGTCCACGAGGTCGGTCCGGCGTGCCGGGGTGCCGATGACGAGTCCGAGCGCGGCCACCCTGTTCACCTCGTCGGGGGTGCCGTAGAACCGGACGCGGGTGCGCTCGGGGTAGGCGTCCCGTAACGCGGGGCTCAGCGGGATGAGCCTTCCGGCCTCGTCGTCGACGGCGTTCCCGGCGATGGTCATGCCGACCAGGCCCTGGGTGATGGAGCCGACGGTCCTGGGGCCGGCGAGGGTGTAGGTCACCAGACTCCCCACGGGGTGGTTCCTGAGGTCGGCCGGGATGTCGTAGGTCGCCTCGGTCTTGAGGTCGCGCAGAACCCCTGGGGTCATGAAGATGCAGCCGCTCGGCATGTAACGCTCCAAAGTGGGGGTGACCCGTTGCCGGGAATCCGAATGGTCCAGACGGGAAGGATGGGGTCGGCCCCGGACCCCAGGGAAATCCACGCTGGCGAAAGCGGACCGAAGAGGCGAATACGGACCCGCTAATTATGGATGACCGGGACTCTCGCAGCGTAACACCGGCAAGCCTCGCAGAACAGTGAGCGCTTTTCCTCCTCTGATGGCCTGTCTTGCCAGGGTCGTGGCGTGGTTTTCCGGGGGCCTCGGTCGGGTGCTCCAGATGCAGGCGATGGGCCTTTTCTGATAATTCGCCCCGTATCCGGGGGATTGTCCAGCCTGGCGACATATACCGTCACGCGAGGACCGTGCATGGTCACGGCGGCGCGATGGTGCCGCCACGGCCCGTCCGTCATATTGGAGGCGGGGGGTCGAGCCGCCGTGAAACCTGATGAGGAACGTCACTCACTCGACGACTACGTCGGCATGGCCGTCATCGGCGTGGTCGCCCTGGTCCTCCTGGCCGGGTACGGCTGGATCGTCTCCGGCAACACGCATCAGGCGATGGAGAATCTCCACATGGCCCAACGCCAGGTGCGGGAAGCGGCGGCCGAGTTTTTCCGGGGTTTCACCGCCTTACCGGCGACGGCCCCGGAAAGCGCCTTCCAGGACGTCATGAAGGAACACGCCGCCGAGATCACGGCGTTCGACGTCCGTGCCGGTCGCACCGAGGTCTCGGTCCGCATTCACAAGTACTACGACACGCAGGTGGACCATGGCGGCCACCTGCGGTACTGCTTCGCCTACACTCTGACGCCCCCGGACGTGGGCAGGTCGACGTACCGGGAAATGGAATGCGCGCCCGGATGGAGCGCCTGGGACCTGGCGTTCTGACGCCCCTCTTTCCGGCCGCCCGGAATGGCCGCGCCGGCGTTTCTCCTTGCTGCCGCCGTCCGCTCGCCGCGGTCTGTCCGGACGGATAATCCCTGAAAAGCACAACGCTGAGTGAGAGATTATCCGCCCGCCGGATTCCGGTTTCCCGGCCCCGGTCACCCGGAGAGTCCCGGCGCCGGTACGGCGTGCTCGGCCGCCCGGCTGACCTCCTCCCAGCTCTCCCACGTCTCCATCCGCCGTCGGCAGACGTCGAAGGCCAGGTCGTAGACCATACTCCCGAGCAGCAACCGCAGCGGCGGTTCCGCGCTGTCGACCAGCTTCAGCACCGCCTCCGCGGCCAACTGCGGCTCGCTGTCGATCGAACCCTCCGCCCACTGCTTCTCCAGCTCGGCGCGGAGCGGGCCGTACGGCTCCGCGGGGGTGGTCATGGCCGGGTTGGTGTACAGGTCGGTCCAGTAACCGCCGGGTTCGACGATGGTGACCTTGACGCCGAAGCCCGCGACCTCCATGGCCAGCGCCTCACTCATGCCTTCGAGCGCGAACTTGCTCGCGCTGTACATCCCGGTGCTCGGGAAGCCGCCGAGGGCGGCGATGCTGGAGACCTGCAGGATGTGCCCGGCCCCCCGCTCCCGGAGATGGGGCAGTACGGCCTGGCAGACCCACATCGCCCCGAAGAGGTTGACCTCAAGCTGGGCGCGGGCCTCGGCCTCGGTGAACTCCTCGACCATGCCCATGGACAGGGTTCCGGCGTTGTTGACGACGATGTCGAGGTGGCCGAAGTGCTCGACGGCGCCGGCCACGGCGGCGAACACGGCCTCCCGGTCGGTCACGTCCAGGGACAGCGTCAGCAGGCGGTCGCCGTACCGGTCGCCGAAGTCGTGCGGGGTGACGGTGCGGGAGACGGCGGCGACCCGGTCGCCGCGTTCCAGGGCGGCCAGGGCGAAGGCGCGGCCCAGGCCCCGGCTCGCGCCGGTGATGAACCAGGTACGTGGGGAGGTGCGCATACGGGAACTCCTCTTTAAGTGAACCGAGACGGTTCGTCTCGTTTGATGTCGGCAACCATAGGGGGATCGTGTGGGTATGTCAAGACGGTCCGTCTCGTCTTGCATTTTGCTAGGTTGGGCGCGTGACCACGCGACGTCAGAGCACGCCCAACTCCTCCCGGCGCAGCGACGCCTCCCGCCGGGCCATCCTCACCGCGGCCTTCGACCTGGTCGGTGAGGTCGGATACGCCAAGCTGAGCATCGAGGGCATCGCCGCGCGGGCCGGGGTCGGCAAGCAGACGATCTACCGCTGGTGGCCGTCGAAGGGGGCGGTGCTCTTCGACGCCTTCCTCGCGCTCAGCGAGGGGGAGGAAGGCGAGGCCGCGCTGCCCGACACCGGTGACCTGGAGGCCGATCTCAAGACGGTCATGCGCGCCACGGTCGCGGAGCTGAGCGATCCGCGCTACGACGAGCCGATGCGCGCGCTCACCACCGAGATCGCGCACGATCCCGGCCTGGCCGCCGTCTACCGCGAACGACTCGACGAGCCGATGAGGGAGATCAAGAAGCGAAGGCTCGCGGTCGCCCAGCGGGCCGGGCAACTGGCCGGGGACCTCGACCTCGACCTGGCCGTGGACGTGCTCTGGGGCCCCCTGCTCAACCGCTGGCTCCAGCGCACGGGCCCACTGACCCCCGAATACGCCGACAACCTCGTGGAAACCGCCCTGAACGGCCTACGCCCCCGGGGCTGACCCACGAAGTCTGGTGGGACCTCGATATCGATGGAAGAGTCTTACTTTTTGTGTTTGGGTAAACGCAAGGAGTTATAACGAACCGTGGGAGAGGGGAGGCGACGTGAGCCGACGGGAGCTCAGGGGGCGCCGGATGAACGAGCCGGACGCAGCCGAGGTCTACGAGGCGGCGCGTCTCGCCTACGAGCTGGGCAAGGTCGTCCGCGCGATGCGTGAGGAGAGGGGCTGGAGTCAGGACGACCTGGCCCGCGCGGCCAGGATGACCCGGACGGCGGTGGCCCGCTTCGAGGCGGGCGTGAGCATCCCCACGCTGCCGATCCTGGACCGGCTGGCCCGCGCGCTGGACGCCGAGCTTGAGATTCGTCTGGCCCCTCGGGCACCCGCCGCCTGAGGGGCCAGTGAAAGCCGGTTCAGCCGAGGGCGTCGGCCTTGAGGACGCCGACGAGGTTGGTCCATGCGGCCGGGGTGAGGATGAGAGCGGGGCCGGTGCGGTTCTTGGTGTCGCGGAGGGCGTGGTGCCCGCCGGGCAGGGCGGCGACCTCCACGCAGTTGCTCCCGTCGTCACCGGACAGGCTGGACTTGTGCCAACGGGCGGTGGAGAGGTGCCTGGTCAGGTCGTCCATCTGCGCATCGTCTCCTTGATCAGGTTGAGGGACTCGCGCCGGGGGAGGGCGTCGGCGCGGATCGCCTCGTAGCGGAACGCCAGGTTCTTCATGTCGGTCGCCCGGTCGGTGACACGGTCGTCCAGGCTCTGCGAGTCGATGTAGGCCACTGGACAGGTCTCCCTCGGCAGGTCCGCCAGGGTGAAGCTTCCCAGCAAGCCAAGCACGTTCCGCGCGGTGTAGGGAAGGATCTGTAGGGATACGCGCAGTTGCTCCCCGGCCTCAAGCAGTCGCTCGCACTGCCCCCGCATCACCTCGGGGTCGGCGATGGGGCGGTACAGCACGCCCTCGTCCAACACGATCCACAGCATCGGCGGCATCCGTCGCTTCAGGATCTCCTGCCGTTCCATCCTGGCCGTCACCTTGTCCTCGACCTGCTCGGTGGTGGCGCCGGGCTTGCGGCTCAGGATGGCCCGCGCGTAGTCCTCGGTCTGCAGCAGGCCGGGCACGATCAGGGCCTCCCAGATGCGCAGGGTCTCGGCCTCGCGCTCGAACTCCAGCCAGGGCCGGAACCAGCGGGGGAGCTGGGCCTCGGCCCGGTTCAGCCGGTCGAGCAGGCCGGCGAGGGTCGTGCCGATGTTGAGGGCCTTGTCCACCCTCCTGGCCAGGGCCAGGGTCGGTGCGCGGTGGCCGTTCTCGATCATGCTGAGCTGGCTGACCGACAGATGGATGACGTTGCCGAGTTCTCGCTGGCTGAACCCCGCGGCGAGGCGGAATTTGCGAAGTTCTGTCCCGAATCTAATTCGCGGGGAAATGTGGGGATCGATGGGGTCTGTCGGTTCTGTTGCCGACTCCTGTTCCTGCTCCTGTTCCGGGGGGACGACCATCTGCAGCTCCTCTCGGCTTCGCGGATCGGTACCAGGCCATTGTGTAGGTGGATTTAGGAGGTTCGGCAGGCGTTCGCGGAACTGTGAAGGCAATGCGAACGGCTTTATGACCCCCTCGGCTCATGGCTTTGCGACCGTATGAGTGCCGCCCTGGAGCAGGACGGCGCCTTGGTCAACGAACCGAGTGAAACGGAAATCCAGCCCAATTCGGCTGGGGAAGGCGTCCCATGAGACCGGAGAAAAACAGCGAAACCAGCTTTCCCGATCACCCAGAGTCCGCTTCACGGGCGCGCGACGAAGTCCGTGAATGGCTGGGGACGGACCATCCCGCCTACGAGAACGTCCGGCTCGCCGTGTCGGAACTGGTCACCGACGCCGTGCTGCACGCGGGCGGCGAGCCGGGGGACGGCTCGCTGACGCTGCGACTGCTCGCGCTGGGTGACCTGCTGCGGATCGAGGTCGTGGATCAGGGCTGTCCCACGGCGTCGCCGGAGAGCTCCCTCCTGTCGGAGAGGGGACGCGGCCTGGTCCTTGTCGGGCTGCTCTCCGGCGGGACCTGGGGCTGCCGCTCCCTTGAGCGGGGCCGTACGGTCTGGTGCGAGATCCCCGCGATCCCACGGGACCCTTTCCCCGGGCTTGAGGACTTTTTCGACCCGCCGAAATCCCTCGGCCTTCCCGAGGTGGGCGGGCCCGCCTTTCCCTCCTAGCCCGAGTGCGGCGGTCGCCGTATCTCCTGGAGTGCGACGGCATTCCCGGCCGGAACGGAATTCCGGCTTGGCGGTTCCCCCGTTCTCCGATCGCCTCCACGCGCGCCGCCTTCGCCGTACCCGTCGTCCGGTGTTCGCCTTCCGAAACCGGACGGCGAACCGCCGGTGGAAAGGAAACGGGCGTGTGCCGAGGGCCGGAGAGCCGGGACGCGGTGAATGGGCGTGAATGGAGAATGGGTTCGATCGCCCGTACGGTCCCGGTCGGTCGAGAGGGTGTTTCGGTCGGAATGATAATGACGTTTTGTGCAAGCCTCGCGTTAATTCACGAATGACGAAATATCCTGAAAAAAGGGGGTTGTAGGGCCGCGGTGAGCGGCCTCCGGTTCCGGTCAGCACGGACACGAACGGTAGGAAAATCAGTGACCTCATAAGGAGGACGACAGTGCGCACTGTGATTCACACTGATGGTGTCGCGCCCGCCGAGCGGTTCGAATACTGGCGGCATCTGGTCTCCCAGACGCTGCTGCCGCTGGAGGTCGTCAGCGAGTCTCCCGCCGACTTCCACGGGGAGATGCGCAGCATGGATTTCGGTGCCGTCCACATCTCCAAGGTCAGTTGCTCGGATATATGGACGCATCGCACTATGAAACACATCCGGCAGTCCGAACCGGAACTACTCCAGGTAGCGATTCCCCTCCGTGGCCACGGCGCGGTGGTGCAGGGTCGCGAGCACGTCGCCATGGGCCCGTCGAACATCGTGGTCTACAACAGCTGGAACCCGTACTCCGTACTGACGACGGGCGACGACGAGAGCACGATCCAGGGCATCTTCGCCATGGTCCCCCGCACGATGCTTCACCTGCCCGAAACCATGTCCGAACGGTGCACCCCCTGGGTCTTCTCCAGCAGGGAGGGGGTTGGCGCGTTACTCCTGGGATTCCTCGGCCGTCTCGTCACCGACGCCGACCGGTTCCAGCACGGGGAGGCCACCCGTCTCGGCGTGACCGTGCTCGATCTGCTGACGATGCTGCTCGCCGGGGAGAAGGGCACGACGCCCCCTCCCGACACCAGGCAACGCGTGCTGCTGGCGCGGATACACGCCTTCATCCATCGGCGGCTGGCCGATCCCGCGCTTTCGCCGGAGACCATCGCCGCGGCGCACAACATCTCCGTCCGGGCCCTGCACCGGCTCTTCCTGACCGAGGAACGCACGGTCGCCGCCTGGATCCGCGCTCTACGGCTGGACCACTGCCGCCGTGACCTGGCCAATCCTCAGCTCGAAGGCAGACCGGCCCACGCGGTCGCGGCCCGGTGGGGACTCACCGACGCCGCTCATTTCACCCGCGCCTTCCGCACCGCCTACGGCATCACCCCCCAGGCGTACCGGCGCCTGCACATCTCCGGTCGCGCACGGGCCTGACACTCACGGATAACGACCTGGCGCGTAGACGCAATGCCGTCAGAAGCGCACGCGGTTCACTCTTGTCCTGCGGCGGGCACCACGGACGACCGGCCCAACGGTCTCCTGCCTCCCGTGTCACGCCACACCCGCATCGGTGAGATCCCCGAACGCGGCCGTGAAGAGCGCCCTAGGAAGACGGCCGGGGACCTTCCGCGGAAGGCGTCGCAACCTCTCCACCAACGAAAGGACGACTGTCCATGCGTGCCATCACATCGGCAAGGCGTACGGCGCGGCCCCTGGCCGTGCTGTCGGGCGCCGCGCTGGCTCTGTTCCTCACCGCCCAGGGGGCAGGGGCCACGACCTCGCCCGACGATCCCACGAACGTGACTCCTTCCGGAGACTCCAAGAGCGTGACCCCGCCAGAGAACTTCGCGAACGCGACCCCGCCCGAGGCGCAGGCGGCCTTCGCCGAGCAGGGCAGAGCCGCGGGGCTGACCGAGGAACAGATCACCACACTGCAGAACAGCGCGAATCTCTACCTGTCCACGCTGGGAGGCAGACAGGTGGCTCTCAACAAGGTCGTCGTCGACGGGAAGGCGGACGTGTTCATCGCCCTCCCCGAAGAGGACGCCCCCCGTGACCTGTCCCCCGAGGCCGGGCTCGTCTCCGCCAGTGGTTGCGCCGGCGGCAAGGCGGCCTACGGACACTTCTGCGCCTGGCGGGAGCCCGGTTTCAGGGGCACCACGATCGACATGTACAGCTGCGGCAGATACCCCATCTCCCTCGTCGGCAACGGGTCCTGGGACAACAACCAGACGAAGGGCACGAGAGCGCGGATGTACAACAAGAGCGGCAAACTCATCTACACCACCCCGCCGGCCCACAGCAGGGACAGCAGCGGCGACTGGACCCCTGTGCACAGCGTCAGGAACTGCTAGCGGGGTGACCCGGCTCCGTCGCGACGTCCCGTAGGGCGTCCAGAAGGGGGACGAGCAGGGGGTGGTGCTCCGCGCCTCGCCGTACGGCGGCGAAGACACGGCGTTCGGGGCCCGAGACCGGGCGGACCGCCACCCCCGACAGGTCGGGGCCGCGCAGCGCCAGGCGCGGCACCATCGCCACCCCCGCCCCGGCGGCGGCCAGCGCCACGACGGCGCTGAAATCGTCCGAGGAGTGCGCGAACTCGGGGGTGAAACCCGCGTGCTCACAGGCCAGCGCGATCACGTCGTGACAGGGGTTGCCGGGGTAGGGGCCGATCCAGGTCTCGCCGTGCAGGTCGGCCACCGTCACCTCCTGCCCCGCCAGCGGGTGCTCGCGGGGCAGGACCACGTCGAACGGCTCCGAGTAGAGCGGGATGCGTGAGAGCCTGCGGTCGGTCTCCGCAGGGGCACCCCGGTACTCGACCGCGACCGCGAGATCGACCGCGCCGTCCAGGACCATGGTGAGGCTCTGGTCCCCCTCCGCGTCCAGGACGCGCACCCGGATGCCGGGCTCCTTGTCCTTGAGCCTGCCGACGGCCGGGGCGACGAGCAGGCCGATGGCGGTGGCGAAGGAGGCCACCGTCACCTCCCCGGCCGTGCCCGCGGTGTAGGCGGCGATGTCGGCGTCCGCCCGTTCCAGCTGGGCGAGCACCTCGTTGGCGTGACCCAGCAGGATGCGGCCGACGGCGGTCAGTCGTACGCCCCGGCCGTCGCGTTCCAGCAGCCGGTGGCCGACCTCGTGTTCGAGGGCGATGAGCTGCTGGGAGACGGCCGAGGGGGTGAGGTGCAGCGCGGCGGCAGCGGCGGTGACCGTCCGGTGGTCGGCCACCGCACGCAGGGTCCTGAGCCGTCGCGTGTCTATCACCTGCCCATTTTCGCCGGAATTATTTACAGACAGGTACAAACAGGGGTTGTTTCCGGCCCGCTGGAGGTTATCCACAGGTTGACTTTCGGCGATGGGAGCACCCTCCGGGGGTGGATAACGTTGCCGGGATGGCTACGGGGACAGGGGGAAAGACGCTCACGGCGGTGCTGCTGTGGGCGTCGTTGGCCGTGCCGGTGCTGCTGGCCGGGTTCACCTCAAGGACGGCCCATCCCCTCGCGTGGTGGGGGGCGTTCACCTGCCTGGCGGTGATCGGCGCCGGGGTGGCGCTCGGCCGTGCCCGGCCGCTGGCGGCGATGCTGCTGGGGTCGGGGCTGTGGCTGGTCGAGGCGACACGCGGCAACCCGTTCACGGTGCTGGCGGCGATGGCGGTGTTCGCCTACCTCGCCGGGGTCCGGATGGACAGGGCCGGTCAGGCGGTGGCCGCGCTCGGCGGGCTGCTGGTCCTGGCGGGGACGGTGACACCGCTGGTCAGCGACGCGGGAGCCGGGTTCGTCGCGGTCTCGGGCGCCGTGCTGGGCGCGGTCGTGCCGTGGCTGGCGGGACGCGCCCGCAGGCAGTACCTACTGCTGGCGAGGGAGGGCTGGGAACGGGCCGAGGAGCTCGAACGCGCCCAGCGGCTCATCGCCGAGCAGGCCAGGGCCCGCGAGCGCACCCGCATCGCCGGTGACATGCACGACCTGCTCGGGCACGAACTCGGGCTGGTCGCGCTGCGGATCGGTGGGCTTGAGGTGGCTCCCGGCCTCGACGAGCGCTACCGGCTGGCGGCGGGCGAGGCGCGCAGGGCGGTCACGGCCGCCTCGGAGCGGCTGCAGGAGATCGTGGACATGCTGCACCACGACACCGGGACCGCCCAGGAGGAGGGCGTCCCCGAGCTGGTCGAGCGGGCTCGGGCCGCGGGCATGCGGGTCGAGCTGAGGACCGTGGGTGAGGGCCCCTTGCCCAACGGCTCCCGCCCGGACGGCCCTCCCTCAGGCGGCCCTCTCTCCGGCGGCTCTCTCCCGTCGGCCATGGCCGAGCGGGCGTTGCGGCGGGTGGTGCAGGAGGGCCTGACCAACTCCGCCAAGCACGCCCCCGGTGCCCCGGTCATCGTGACGGTCGAGCACCTGGCCACGGAGACCGTGGTCACGGTGACCACGGGTCCGGCACGCCGCCCCCAGGACCGCGCGTCCGGTGGACACGGGCTCGAAGGGCTCAGGGAGCGGGTCCGGCTGTGCGGCGGCTCCCTGCGGGCGGGGCCGAAGAGCGAGGGGTTCGGGAGGTTCGGGGAGCCGGCAAGGGGCGCGGGGCCCGGGAGAGGGGCCGGCCGGGAGCCCGGAGAGGGAGCGGGCATCGAACCGGCCGGGGAACCCGGCGAGGGGTTCGAGCTGAGCGCGCGCCTGCCCCACGCACCGGGACAGATCGCCGAGCCGGGGCCGGTCTCGGTCTCGGCGACCCATCTGGCCAGGGCACGGCTCAGGGCACGCCGCACGCGCGTCACCGCGGTCGTCACCGCCGTCACCGCCGTCACGGTGGTCACCCTGGTGGTGGTGGCCTTCATGATCTACGACGCCGCGTCCTCGGTGCTGACCCCCGAAGATTTCCAGCGACTGCGTCCCGGCCAGGACCAGACGGCCGTGGCGCGGGTGCTGCCCGGCCGTTCCCGCATCGACGGGCCGGTGCCCGGCGAACCGGCCAGGCCACGGGGGGCGGACTGCCGTTACTACGGCACCCACGCCAACCCCTTCGACGCCTCGCACCGTGAGCTGTTCCGGCTGTGTTTCGCGGGCGGGCGCCTGGTGAGCAAGGATTTCCTGCCCGCGAACCGGAGCCCGTAGAAGCCACGCGAGGGTTCCGCAGGGCCGCGTGAGGGTCCTGCGGGGACACGTGTGATGTTCGTGGGCTCGAACGGGGGTTCCGCGGGGTCATGTGAGGTGAAGAGGCCCACGGGTTCTCGTACGGGAGTTCGACAGGGCCGGGTGAGAGGGGGACGACGGTGGTGCGAGTGGTGCTGGCCGACGACGAGGCGGTGGTCCGTGCCGGGGTGCGGATGATCCTGTCGGCCGATCCGGAGATCGAGGTGGTCGCCGAGGCCGCCGACGGGCGGGAGCTGGTCGAGGCGGTGCGTGCCCACCGGCCGGACGTGGCGCTGGTCGACATCCGCATGCCGCGCCTGGACGGCCTGGCCGCCACCGCCGAACTGCGTGCCGTGGCACCCGCGACGGCGGCGCTGATCATGACCACGTTCAGCAAGGACTCCTACGTCTCCCGCGCCCTCGCCGACGGCGCCACCGGCTTCCTGCTCAAGACCGGAGACCCGAGGGAGTTCCTGCTCGGGGTTCGGGCGGTGGCCGGGGGCGGCGCCTACCTCTCACCCAGCGTGGCGGCCCGGGTCATCAGGGAGCTGACCGGTGACGACCTGTCCAGGACGGCGCAGGCCCGTGACCGGGTCGCGGTGCTGACCAACCGTGAACGGGAGGTGCTCGCGCTGATCGGCGCCGGGCTGTCCAACGCGGAGATCGCCCGCCGTCTCCACCTGGCCGAGGGCAGCGTCAAGACCTACACCAGCACGATCCTGGGCCGCCTGGGCGTGCGCAACCGAGTCCAGGCCGCGGTCGTCGCCCACGACGCCCGGCTGGTGCGCCGCGAGTGAGAGCGACCCAGGTCGGAAGCGTGATCATCCGGCCGGGTGTGGGCGACCCGGGCCGGAAGCGTGACCACCGGCTGGGTGGTGGCGACCCCAGCGGGAAGCGGGCCTCGGGTGTGGTCATCCGGTACGGCGGGCGGCCCGCGAGCGGGAGCGACCCGGGCCGGAGTGAGCCTCAGGTGTGAGACCGCCGGGGGCGAGCAGCAGCGGGCGCAGCGCCGCCAGTCCGCGCAGCCGTTCGACCAGCGCGGTCGCGGGACCGCTGAGCGCGAGCACCACGACCGGCGCCAGCACCCCGCCGAGCAGCAGCCCCACCACCACGTCATGCGGATAGTGCGCGCCGACGAAAACCCGTGACGCCCCGCCCAGCAGCGCCAGCACCACCACGTACGGCGCCAGCGCCCGCCAGGCGAGCACCAGCCCGGCCGCCGCTCCGGCCGCGAGCGTCGCGTGGTTGCTCGGCAGGGACCAGTCCCCGTACGGCGGGCACGGCACGATCGTGGACACCCCACGCAGCGCCCGGCACGGCCGATCCTCCCGCAGCACCACCTTGACGACCTCGCTGACCACGTAGGCGGCCACCGTACCCACCGGGCCGAGCAGCGCCAGCGCCATCATCCCGGCGGAGCCTCTCCTGGCCCGCCACCACGCCCACAGGTACAGCACGGCGAACACCACGAGCATCCCGTCGGTGCCCGTCTCCGCCAGCCCCCGAAACCACTCCGGCGTTCTCGCCGCGAGTTCCACGACGTCCCGATACAGTCCGTCATCCATGGCCCCTCCGCATATCCCCTGGTCAACGACCTTACGAAGGTAGGAATCAGGGGATATGGCACACAGCCGCCGATCGTCGCCGGTGTGCGTTGACTTTCGTCAACCGTCAGGAGCTTGCGGCAACCGTCGGTCAACCGTCAGGGCCGGGAGAGGTCACCTCCTGGCCGCGACGAACGCCTCCACGGCACGGTCCACGTCGTCGAGCGAGTGGGCCGCGGACAACTGGACCCGGATGCGGGCCTTGCCGTGCGGTACGACGGGGTAGGAGAAGCCGATCACGTAGACGCCCTGTTCGAGTAGCCGCTCGGCCATGGCGCCCGCCTCGGCCGCGTCGCCGATCATGACCGGGACGATGGGGTGGTCGCCGGGCAGCAGGTCGAACCCGGCCTCGGTCATCCGGGTACGGAACCGCTCGGTGTTGGCGCGCAGCCGTACCCGGGCGTCGTCGGAGGTGCTGATCAGGTCGAGGACGCGCAACGAGGCGGCGGCGATGGCCGGGGCGAGCGAGTTGGAGAACAGGTAGGGGCGGGACCGCTGGCGCAGCAGCTCGCAGATCTCCCTGCGCGCCGAGACGTAGCCGCCGCTGGCGCCGCCGAGCGCCTTGCCGAGGGTGCCGGTGATGATGTCCACGCGGTCCATGACGCCGTGCAGCTCGGGGGTGCCCCGGCCGCCGGCGCCGACGAAGCCGACCGCGTGCGAGTCGTCGACCATCACCATGGCCTCGTACCGCTCGGCCAGCTCGCAGATCTCACGCAGCGGCGCGACGTAGCCGTCCATGGAGAACACACCGTCGGTGACGACCAGCCTGCGCCGGGCGTCCGAGGCCTCCTTGAGCCTGGCTTCGAGGTCGGCCATGTCACGGTTGGCGTAGCGCAGGCGGCGGGCCTTGCTCAGCCGGATGCCGTCGATGATGCTCGCGTGGTTGAGCGCGTCGGAGATCACCGCGTCCCGTTCGTCGAGCAGCGTCTCGAAGACCCCGCCGTTGGCGTCGAAACAGGAGCTGTACAGGACCGTGTCCTCCTGGCCGAGGAAGTCGGCCAGCCGTGCCTCAAGCTGCTTGTGCACCTCCTGGGTGCCGCAGATGAAACGCACCGAGGCCATGCCGAAGCCCCAGCGGTCGAGTGCCTCCCTGGCCGCGTTGACCACTTCGGGGTGGTCGGCCAGGCCGAGGTAGTTGTTGGCGCAGAAGTTCAGCACCTCGCCGCCTCCGGCGACGGCGATGTCCGCCCGCTGGGGGGTGGTGATGACCCGCTCGGGCTTGAGCAGCCCGGCGGCGGCGATCTCGTCGAGGGTGTCACGCAGGTCGGCGCGGACGTTGTCGAACATCAGGCGGTCCAATCCATGATGACTTTTCCGGTCTTGCCACTCGCCGCGGTGTCGAAGGCCGCGTCGAAGTCGCGGTGGGAGAAGCGGTCGGTGATGACGGGGGACAGGTCAAGCCCCTTCTCCAGGAGAACCGACATGGAGTACCACGTCTCGTACATCTCTCTGCCGTAGATGCCCTTGATGGTGAGCATCGAGGTGACGACGGTCGAGAAGTCGACCGCGAACTCCTCGGCGGGCAGGCCGAGCATGGCGATCCTGCCGCCGTGCGTCATGTTGGCGATCATGTCACGGAGCGCCCTCGGGTTCCCGGACATCTCCAGGCCGACGTCGAAGCCCTCGCGCAGGCCCAGTTCGTGCATGCCGTCCGCGATGGAACGTTCCGCCACGTTCAGCGCCAGGTTCACCCCCAGCTTGCCCGCCAGCTCCAGCCGTTCGGGGCTGACGTCGGTGACGACCACGTTGCGGGCCCCGATGTGCGTGGCGACCGCGGCGGCCATCAGCCCGATCGGCCCGGCCCCGGTGATCAGCACGTCCTCGCCGACCATCGGGAAGGTCAACGCGGTGTGTACGGCGTTGCCGAACGGATCGAAGATCGCCGCCACGTCCGGGTCGACCGGGGTCCTGTGCACCCAGACGTTGGACGCGGGAAGCGTCAGGTACTCGGCGAAGGCGCCGTCACGGTTGACCCCGAGGCCGACCGTGTTGCGGCACAGGTGCCGCCGCCCGGCCATGCAGTTACGGCACTTGCCGCAGACCAGGTGCCCCTCCCCGCTGACCAGGTCGCCGACCGCGACGTCCTCGACGCCGGGCGCCACCTCGACGACCTCGCCGCAGAACTCGTGCCCGACGATCAGCGGGGGCCGCAGGGTGTGCCTTGCCCAGGCGTCGAAATCACGGATGTGCAGGTCGGTGCCGCAGATGCCGGTACGCAGCACCCTGATCAGCACCTCACCCGCGCCCATGACCGGCTCGGGCACATCGGCCAGCCGAAGTCCGGGCTCCGCCCTCTCCTTGACCAGCGCTTTCATAGAAGATCCCCCCTCAGCTTCCGACCCTACGCACTGTGCCGGGCCGGTTCTTGAGGTGTCCATCGCGGTTTTCTTAACCCGTCCCACAGCATTGCTTCATGCTTGTGCCGAGCTGGGCTTTTCCTCCGCGACCGAGGGGATCTTCCAGGGATCTAGCGTTCGGCTCTGTCCCGGTTCCTCGTCTCCAGGGGGTCGGGCATCGCAGGCGCGCCGGGGCCGATCTGGCGGGGGCCGATGTCGCTCTCCGCGGCCTCGGCGACCGCCTCCGCGGCGGCCTGCTCAGCCTGGGCGGTCTCCCTCTCGGTCGCCTCCTTGGCGGCCTCGTCGATCGCGGGGGTCTCCCTGGTCGCGCTCGACCGGGGCAGCGACTCGGTGAAGGCCTTCGACACACCCTGGAGCGCGGAGGTGACCTCGCTGGGAATCACCCAGAACGTGTTGCCCTGGCCCTTGGCCAGCTCGGGCAGCACCTGGAGGTACTGGTAGGCCAGCAGCTTGGGGTCGGGGTCGTTGCGGTGGACGGCCTGGAAGACCTCGTCGATCGCCTGGGACTGGCCCTGGGCCTTGAGGATCGCGGCGCTGCGCTCACCCTCGGCGCGCAGGATCGCGCTCTGCTTGTCACCCTCGGCGGTGAGGATCTGGGACTGGCGCTGTCCCTCGGCGGTGAGGATCGCGGCGCGCTTGTCCCGTTCGGCGCGCATCTGCTTCTCCATCGCCTCCTTGATGGTCTTGGGCGGGTCGATCGCCTTGATCTCGACCCGGTTCACCCTGATGCCCCACTTGCCGGTCGCCTCGTCCAGCACGCCGCGCAACTGGCTGTTGATCGTGTCGCGGGAGGTGAGCGTCATCTCCAGGTCGAGTGAGCCGACGACGTTGCGCAGGGTGGTGACCGTGAGCTGCTCGACGGCCTGGATGTAGTCGGCGATCTCGTAGGCGGCCGCCCTCGGGTCGGTCACCTGGAAGTACAGCACGGTGTCGATCTCGACGACGAGGTTGTCCTCGGTGATCACCGGCTGCGGACGGAAGGAGACCACCTGCTCACGCAGGTCGATCATCGGGTAGACGCGGTCGATGTAGGGGATCACGAAGTTCAGGCCGGGCTTGAGCGTGGTCTGGTAGCGGCCGAGCCGCTCCACGTTGCGTGCCCGGGACTGGGGGACGATGCGCACCGCGCGCAACACCGTGAACACGGCGAACAGCACGACGAGCAGTCCGGCGATCAGCAGTGGGTCCATGTGGTCACCTGTCGTCTACGAGTTGGAGGTCTCGTCCTTCGGGGCGGGAAGGGAGGCTGGAACGGCAGGGCATGCCGTTGTCGCGCGGGGAGGCTCGCCGCCGGGCGGGCCTGAGAACCGTGAACCTCAATGTGACCTCCTTTTCGTGGAGTCCCCGCTTTGCGGCGGGAGGATGTCAATCCCGGGGATAGACGAGCGCTGTGGCGCCCTCGATCTCGATGACGTCGACGACGGCTCCCGCCGGGATCACCAGCGTCTCGTCGTACGCTCTCGCGGACCATTCCTCGCCGCCGATCCTGACCCGGCCGTCCCTGCCGGTCACCTCGCTCAGGGCGTAGGCGGACTTGCCGACCAGGGCCTGGACGCCGAACCGTCTGTCGGCGGGCGGCGGTTTGAGGTGGCGTCTGGCGATGGGCCGTACCACGACCATTCCCGCCACCGTGGTGACCGCGAACACCAGGAACTGAAGGGGAAGCGGCAGGCCGAGGGCGGCGGTGACGGAGGTGATCAGCGCGGCGCCGCCGAGCAGCCCGAGGGCGGTGGTCAGCGTGAAGATCTCAGCGACGCCGAGCGCCACCGCGAGAATCAACCAGATGACCCAGTAATCCATCTCCGGCCCTCCTTAATAATGAACGGCTCGGATGTCCAGGAGGTTCCCTTCCCTACGGTATGCCGATATTTGAAACCCGGTAGTCATTCCGCGGGGGTGTTTCGCCGCGTCTCGATGCCGTCGAGCAGGAAGTCAAGTCCGATGGTGAAGGCCGTGTCCCAGTCCTTGCCGATCGGCGGGCCGTACTCGGCGAGGGTGGGGTAACGCTCACGACGCGTCCGCAGGTGCTCCTCGGCCGCCTCCCGCGCCGCCCTCTCATCCCGTGCGAGCCAGGTGGCCTGCATCAGCGCCGAGCCGATGACGTAGTTGGACAGGCCGTACGCCGCGGCGGACAGGTGTGGTTCGGTGAAGCCCGCGGCGACCAGTGTGGCGTGCAGGAACTCGGCGCGGTCCAGGACGTTCGGCCCCATGAGGGGGCGGCCGAGCAGGGCCGCCGACCAGGGATGGCGTAGCAGCGCGGCACGCCACCCGCCGATCAGGGCCGTGACGTCCGCGCGCCACCGGTCCGCCCCGCCGCCCGAGGGCAGCCCGACGTCGCCGAAGATCGCGTCGAGGGCGAGGTCGAGCACGTCGTCCTTGGTCCTGACGTGCCAGTACAGCGTGGTCGAGCCGGTGTCGAGACGCTCGGCGAGCCGCCGCATGGTCAGCCGCTCCGCCCCCTCCTCGTCCAGCAGCGCGACCGCCTCGGTCACGATGCGCTCCCTGCTGAGCGGAGGGGCCTCCCTCCTGGCCCGCGCCGGCCGGAACCACACCTCCCCGGCCCCCTGCCGAGCCGTACGGGATGCCCTCACCTCTTCGTCGTCCACACGACCGAGTTTAGTATCGACGGTCCGGTTACTAGATCGTTGGTCCGGTCTCTTACGGAGCCGCCTGTCCGTGCACCCGCCGGAGGTATTCCATCGCGTGTTCCGCGGCTGGATCGTGGTTCAGCCGTTCACGGTAGAAGTGGAGCCGAGCCTCGCAGTCGTCGATGATCTCGCTCCAGGTGCGCGCCCAGATGCGGACACCGCCTCCCCACTCGGCGATGCAGCCCGGCGGTCGGTCCGGGGCGCTGGCGTCCCGTCTGACGATGTCCGTCATCTCGGTTGAGACGACCCAGAAGTCCCATGAGACACGGGCGTCGCGGAACTGGGGGTCGCTGACGATCGCCTCGGCGTAACTCTTGATCTGGGCGACCTCGCTCTGCCCGATCCTGACCCTGGGGGCCTTGAGCTCGACCACGAGGTGTTCCCGTCCCGTGCTGCCACGGTGCGCGCGTCCGAGCAGGAGATCGACGATGCCCGTCCTGCCGTCCTCGCGGCGGACAGGCGTCGCCCCGCCGACCTCCGAGCCACGGCCCAGTTCCTCAAGGTGGCGTGTCAGTACGGCGTCCAGGCTCTGGTCGCTGACCATCAGCGCGTAGGCGTCGCCGAAGATCCAGGTCTCACGCTCCAGGATCTTGTGCAACTCGCTCCGTTCCCTGACGGTCCGGCTGATCTCCGGCTCGAAGACCAGCTTCTTCAGGGCGGCCAGGAAGTCGAGCCGGTCGCTGACCTGCCCGGTCGCCTTGATCACCTCGGAGAGGCTCGTCCGCTGGAGGATTCGCCGGAGCTCCTCCTGTTCCGACTGGGGCAGCCGGAACAGTTCGTCCAGCACCGGGTAGAGCCCGCTCGGGTCACGGGCGATGATCTCCCGGAGAAGTCGCAGGGTGGTTCTCTTGCTCTGCGTCGCGCCGGGCAGGCGCCGGGAGATCCTGGTGGCCACCTCGTCGAACATCTCGCGTTCGACCGCCTGGGCCGGTTCCGCGGGCTCCTCCGCGTACGGATAGACCCCCTCGGACTTCCACTCGTGGATGAGCCTGGCGCGGCGTTCCTGCTCACGCCTTTTGACGTGCGCGCGCAGGCTCTCCCGCGCAAGCGCGAGAAGAGGACCGATCTCGTCCATCTCCGCCAGTGGCAGATCACCCCGGCGCTCGACGAAGCCGTCCCACAGCAAATACGCCGTGAAGTGGTAGCCGGGCGCCTGGATGCCGGGAGAGAGTTCGTCCAGGACGACGCCGCTGGCGTCGCAGAGGGCGAGCACCCGCCCGACGTCCTTGGGCCATTCGATGACACGCAGTACCGGTGCGGGGTGGACGTCCTCCGACCAGGGCACCGTGTATTCGGCCGTGTCCGTCCACACCATGGCCGGATCGAGGAGCGTGCCCTGGTAGACGATCCGCACGTCGGGGTTGGCCGCGAGGAAAGGAGCGAAGGTCGAGGCCAGTTGCTGGGCGGTGTCCTCGTGGGTGAGACGGGTGACGAAATCGGCGGGAACCGACGCCTCAACCCGCGTCCCGCACGACTCCTCGACGGTCTCCGGTTCGGAGATCTCGAAGTCGGCGGGCCGGTCGACCGCTCCGCTGATCACCGTTCGCTCGGTCCGACCGTCCACCGCTTTCGCGACGCTGATCCAGCGGACCTGCTCACCGAGCGCGAATGCACGGAGCCTGCCCTGCCCGCTGTGCCCGTGCAGCCCGCGCTTCAGTTCGGGGGAGACCTTGGCGGTGGTCTTCCAGGACCCGCCCAGGCCGCCGAAGTAGTTCGCACAGGAGGCGTTCGGCATGCCGTGACCGTTGTCGGTGACGCGGACCGACTCCACGCCGTTCAGCTCGTTGAGCTCAAGATCGATGCTGACGAGACTCGCCTCCGCGTCCAGCGCGTTCCAGACCATCTCCGCGACCGCGCCGATCGGGTCCCTCTGCTTGGCCAGGCGCAACAGATGGTCGGGTTTGGCCTCGATGTGAACCGTACGCACACGGTCACTATCCCAGACAGCGTGTGAGACCAGGCGAAAGATCACCGAGCCGGAGGAGTCTAGTATGGTGATCGACCACTGGATCAACGGTCCAGTGACTCGATCGTTGGTCTAGAGGGGAGGAGGGGTCGTGGGGCATGTCGAGGTTGAGCGGGTCGGGTATCGGTTGCCGGATGGGCGGGTGTTGCTCGACGAGGTGTCCTTCCGGGTCGGTGAGGGCGTCAAGGCCGGGCTCGTCGGCCCCAACGGGGCGGGGAAGACCACGCTGTTGAAGCTGGTCGCCGGTGACCTGCGGCCCGACTCCGGGCGGGTGGTCCACTCGGGCGGCCTGGGGGTGATGCGACAGTTCATCGGTGGGGTCGGGGACGACAGGACGGTGGGCGACCTTCTGCTGTCCGTCGCCCCCGACCCGATCCGTACGGCCGTCGCCACCCTGCGGGACGCCGAGGCCGTACTGGCCGCGCGGGACGACGAGCCCGCCCAGCTCGGCTACGCGCAGGCGCTCGCCGACTACGGCGACGCGGGCGGCTACGACATGGAGGTCGTCTGGGACACCTGCGCGACGGAGGCCGTCGGCGTGCCGTACGAGGAGCTTCGCGACCGGCCGGTGAACACCCTGTCGGGCGGCGAGCAGAAAAGGCTCGTCCTTGAGGCGCTGCTGCGCGGTCCCGACCAGGTCCTGCTGCTCGACGAGCCGGACAACTACCTGGACGTCCCGGCCAAGCAGTGGCTGGAACGGCGCCTGCTGGAGACCGCCAAGACCGTCCTGCTCGTCTCGCACGACCGGCGGCTGCTGGCCACCGTCACCGACCGGGTCGTCACCGTCGAGTCGCGCCGGGTCTGGGTGCACGGCGGCGGGTTCGCCACCTACGCCCAGGGGCGTTCCGCCCGGGTCGAGCGGCTCGACGAACTGCGCCGCCGCTGGGACGAGGAGCACGCCAGGCTCAGGCACACCGTGCACACCCTGCGGCAGGGCGCGACCGCCAACGACGCGCTCGCCTCCGCCTACCGGGCCGCCCGCACGCGGCTCGTCAGGTTCGAGGAGGCGGGGCCACCGGAGGCGGCGCCCAGGGCGCAGAACATCCGGATGAGACTGCGGGGCGGACGCACCGGCAAACGGGCGGTCCTGTGCGAGAACCTCGAACTGACCGGCCTGATGCGGTCCTTCGACACCGAGATCTGGTACGGCGAGCGCGTGGCCGTCCTGGGGTCGAACGGCTCGGGCAAGTCCCACTTCCTCAGGCTCCTGGCCCAGGCGGCGGACGGGGCGACCCCCTCCGTGCGCCACACGGGGACGGTGCGGCTGGGGGCGCGGGTCGTTCCCGGGCATTTCACCCAGACCGACGTCCGTCCCGACCTCTACGGCCGTACGCCCGCGGAACTGATCACCACCGGGCACGCGCTGACCCTGAACGAGGCCATGGCCGCCCTCGCCCGCTATGAGCTGGCCCCGGCGGGTGCCAGGCCGTTCGAGACGCTCTCCGGCGGGCAGCAGGCCAGACTGCAGATCCTGCTGCTCGAACTGTCGGGGGCGACCCTGCTGCTGCTCGACGAGCCGACCGACAACCTCGACCTGGCCAGTGCCGAGGCGCTCCAGGAGGGGCTCGACGCCTTCGACGGGACCGTGCTGGCCGTCACCCACGACCGCTGGTTCGCCGACGACTTCGACCGCTACCTGGTCTTCGGCGCGGACGGGCGGGTCCGCGAGTCGGCGGAGCCGGTGTGGGACGAGGGACGGGTCCGCTGAACCCGGCCCCTCGGACGGCTCGGCCGGGCCTCCGGAAGTGGAGGCTCCTGGTTTCTCGACCCCCCTTCAATTACTCTTTGTGGCCAGTCAACAACAAGGAGTGATCAGCTTGCGACGTGCAATGTCCACTACTCTGGGCGCTCTTGCCGCCTGTGCCGCACTCGTCCTGGCCACCCCGGGCCTGGCCTCCGCCGCGTCCGGAACCTTCGAGTACACCTCCGCCGGACTCCCGAACTCCTTGCTCACGCCGAAGGACAACCTCTGCTACGGCGTCGGTTACTCCGCCGGGGCCACCAACAAGACCAACCGTGACGCGCTGCTGTACGAGGGAAACAGCTGCCACGGCAGGGTCATCAAGGAACTCTCCCCGGGAAGCTCGACGGACACCCGGTTCGAGAGCGTGAAGTTCGTACACTGACCCGGCTGATGCCCGTGCCGTGCTCGTCGGAGCCGGTGTGGTTCGAGGGACGGATCCGCTGACCCGTCCCTCGAACCAGGAGCGACTCAGCGGGCGGGCAGGACGGTGCCGGAGACCTCGCCGAGGGTGATCACGGTGCCGCCGGGGCCGGGGGCCGTCGCGGTGATCGTGACCGTGTCGCCGTCCTCAAGGAAGGTCTTCGACGAGCCGTCGGGCAGCTTGAGCGGTTCCGTACCGTTCCAGGTCAGCTCGATCAGCGATCCCCGCTGGTCGGGGTCGGCGCCGGAGACCGTGCCGCTGGCGTACAGGTCGCCGGTGCGCAGGCTCGCGCCGTTGACCGTCATGTGGGCGAGCATCTGGTCGGGCGTCCAGTACATCCCCCGGTACGGCGGTCGCGAGACGACCTCCCCGTTCAGCGCGACCTCCAGCGTCAGGTCCAGCCCCCACGGCTCGTCCCTGCGCAGGTAGTCAAGCGGCTCGGGATCCTGCGCGACACCGGGGGTCCGCGCCTCCGACAGCGCGTCCAGCGGCGTGATCCACGGGGAGACCGAGGTGGCGAAGGACTTGCCGAGGAAGGGGCCGAGCGGCACGTACTCCCAGGCCTGGATGTCCCTGGCGCTCCAGTCGTTGACCAGCGTCACCCCGAAGACGTGGTCGGCGAACCGGCCCGACCGCTCGCCGAGGGCGGTCGGCGTGCCGACGACGAACCCCAGCTCCGCCTCGATGTCCAGCTTCGCCGACGGCCCGAACACCCCCGCGCCACGCTGTCCCGACGGCCTGACGACCGGGGTGCCGGAGACGACGACGGTTCCCGCCCTGCCGTGGTAGCCGACGGGCAGGTGGCGCCAGTTCGGCTTCAGCGGCTCCTCGTTCGGCCGGAACATCCGGCCCAGGTTGGAGGCGTGTTCGAGGGAGCAGTAGAAGTCGACGTAGTCGGCCACCTCGAACGGCAGGTGCAGCCTGACCTGGTCGAGCGGGACCAGGTGCGCCTCGACGGCGCCGGGGTCGGTGCGCAGCTTGTTCTGGAGCACCGTCCTGGTGTCCCGCCACGCGGCCGAGCCCCTGGCCATGAAGGCGTTGAGCGAGCCGGTGGCGAACACCTCGTCGTGCAGGACTCCGGCGAGATCCACGACGTGCTCGCCGTAGCGCACCCCGACGCGCGGGGTCTCCCCCTCGTGCCGGGAGAAGACCCCGTAGGGCAGGTGTTCGACACCCCAGGACATCACACGTTCTCCTCTACTGCGTTCTCGATGAGCCCCAAGGCTCGCAGGTCCTCGATCGGCGTGCTCGTGCTGCACGAACCGTAGGAGACCAGCAGCTGCCTGGCGCGGGTCGCGACGTCCTCGGAGACCTCGCGGGCCAGCCGTACCAGCTCGCCCACGTCCGTCGAGCCCAGCACGGCGGCCGGGTCACGGCCGTCGACGGCGGCGCAGACCGCCAGGACGAGGTTGAGGAAGCCGTGCCGGTCGACGCCGAGCGCCGGGTCGAAGTGGCGCACCGCGTTGTGCAGTCCGGCCGTGGCCTTGAACGGGATGCCGCGTTCGACGCAGTGGGAGATGAACGCGCCCAGATCCTGGGCGGAGGGGAAGGCGGTGGCGACCGTCCCGCCGCACCTGACCTTGAGCCCCACCCCCTGTGGCGGGTCGAAGGGCAGCTGGGCCGGGGTGACCTCGACGAACAGCCGGGCCTTGAGGTCACCGAGGTCCACGACCCTCCCGGGGACCTCGACCAGCTCGACGTCGAGACCGTCGAGCGGCGGCAGGTCGGGGGTGTCCAGGACGAGACCGAGCCTGATCGGGTGGTCCAGGTGCTCGCGCAGCTCGCCGATCCGGCTGGCCGCGCACAGGAAACGGTGGGTCAGCACCGGGCTGCCCGCCGCGAGGTCCGCCCGGTGCCTGGCCAGGGCCCTGGCCATGGGCAGCGCGGTCGGCGGGAAGAGCCCGGCGTCGTCGACCAGGGCGTCGAAGAGCGTCATCGGGCCCACGTCCAGGCGTAGGCGGGGTCCTCGACCGACAGGCCGGTCGAGCCGAGGTCGAGGGGCCGGAAGGTGTCCACCATCACGGCCAGTTCGCTCGTCTGCGTGTGGCCCTGCCGTACGGCCTCGACGGAGGCCTCGACGGCACCGGGCTGGGGGCCGTGGGTGAACCCGGCGGGGTGCAGCGAGATCGAGCCGACGTCGATGCCCGAGCCCTTGCGCGCGGTGTAGTCGCCGCCCGCGTAGAACATCAGCTCGTCGGAGTCCACGTTGTGGTGGTTGTAGGGGATCGGGATGGCCTCGGGGTGGAAGTCGAGGGGCCGGGGGCAGAACGAGCAGACCACGAAGTTCGGTCCCTCGAAGGTCTGGTGCACCGGCGGCGGGGCGTGGGTGCGCTTCACGACGGGTTCGAAGTCGCTGATGTTGAAGGCGTAGGGGTACAGGCAGCCGTCCCAGCCGACCACGTCGAAGGGGTGGTTGCGGTAGACGAGCCGGGTCAGCCCGCCGCGCGTGCGGACCAGCACCGGGACCTCCTCGCCCTCGGCGAGCATCGGCTCCTGCGGGGTGCGCAGGTCGCGCTCGGAGTAGGGGGCGTGTTCGAGGAACTGGCCGTACTTCGACAGGTAGCGCTTGGGCGGCCTGATGTGCCCGGCGGCCTCGATGACGAAGGCCGTGACGCGACCCTGGGGGACCCAGCGGTGGATCGTCCCGGTCGGCACGACGACGTAGTCGCCCTCCCCGGCTTCGAGCGCGCCGTAGGTGGACTCGAACGTGACCCGTCCCGAGGCGATGTAGACGCACTCGTCGCCCATGGAGTTGCGGTACAGCTCGCTGGGGGCCTCGGTCGCGGCGTACGACATGCGGACGTCGGCGTTGCCCGCCAGCAGGCCGCGCCCGGAGACCAGGTCACCGCCGGTCGGGAGGTCCTGGGTGCGGAAGTGCCTGGGGGAGAGCGGAAGGTTGGGGGTGAGCGTGGCGGAGGGGGAGGCCTCGACCGCCTCCGCCTTGATGATCGCCGTGGGCAGGTACCGGTGGTAGAGGAGTGAGGAGTCGCTGGAGAAGCCCTCCTCACCCATCAGCTCCTCGGCGTACAGCCCGCCGTCGGGCCGCCGGAACTGCACGTGTCGCTTGCGGGGAATCTCACCCACGACGCGGTAGTACGGCATCCGCTTCTCCAAGCTCGTCCGTTTATCGGACATTGTTGTCCTTTATACGTACAACCTTCCGTCAACGGGTGAGCCGATGTCAAACATGGACTCCCGTGTCGAGGTGAAGTATCTTGATGTCGAGATACTTAGGGGGTTGTGATGATTCACCACGTGCAGCTCGCCTGTCCTCCCGGGAGCGAGCAACTGTCCCGCGACTTCTACGAGGGGGTGCTCGGCCTGACCGAGATCCCCAAGCCTCCTCTCCTCGCGGCCCGTGGCGGATGCTGGTTCAGGGGACACGGCATCGAACTCCACCTGGGTGTCGAGGCCGACTTCCGCCCGGCCCGCAAGGCGCACCCCGGCCTCATGGTCGAGGATCTCGACCACTGGGCCCGGCGTCTGGGCGAGGCCGGTTACCCGGTCGACTTCGCCGACGACTTCCCGGGGATGCGCCGCTTCCACAGCGCCGACCCGCACGGCAACCGCCTGGAGTTCCTCTCACCTGAGGGAGGGCGTCCGTGAACGCCCGAGGGTGAGCGCGGCGACCGCGCAGAGCAGGGCGGGTACCAGGAGGGCGCGGGCCGTGCCGGCGGGGGCCGGGGTGAGCAGGGCGCCCATCACGGCGACACCGAGGGTGGCGCCGACCTGCCTGGCCGCGTTGAGCAGGCCGCCCGCGGCGCCGGCCGTACCGGTGGGGGCCGCCGCGACGACCGTGGTGACCAGCGCGGGCAGCGCGAAGGAGACCCCGAAACCGGTGCAGAGCAGACCGGCGACCAGGAGCGGGTAGGCCGACCCGGTCGTGACCGCGACCGCGAAGATCACACCGCCCGCGGTCAGCAGGGCCAGGCCTGCGGTCACCGGCCCGCGCGGCCCCGACCTGGCGACGATCCTGCCGGTGACCAGCGGGTTGACGGCGAACGGCAGCGTCATCGGCAGGAAGGCCACCCCGGTTTCGAGCGGGGACAGCTCCAGGGTCCGCTGGAAGAGCAACGGCAGCACGAACAGCACCCCGGCCATCGTGAAGTTGACCGCAGCACCGGCCAGCAGCGCGGGCGTCATACCGGGGGCCCGCAGCACGGCGGGCGCCAGGACCGGCTCGGTGCCGCGCCTCTCAAGCGCCGCGAAGGCCACCCCGGCGGCGACGGCGGCGGCACCGGACCCCAGCGCGTGGACCGGCTCGCCCGAGCCGAGCGCGATGAGCGCGTCGGTGCCCAGCCCGAGGGCCACGCAGACCGCGAGCTGGGCGGGCCAGCCGATCCCGCGGTCGCCGCGCGGGCAGCGCACCGCGCGCCCCGCCGTCAGCGCCAGTACGGCCGCCGCCAGCGGGACGTTGATCAGGAACACGGCCCGCCAGCCGGACAGGCCGACCAGCAGCCCTCCGGCGATCGGCCCGGCGGCAAGCGCGGCCCCGCTGACGGCCGCCCACACCGACAGTGCCCTGGCGCGTTCGGCGGGAACCGGGTAGAGCGTGCTGATCATCGCCATGGAGGCGGGCACGCAGGCCGCCGCCGCGGCGCCGAGCAGCGCCCGCGCCGCCACCAGCGTCCACAGGTCGGGTGACAGCGCGCTCAGCAGCGAGCCGACCCCGAAGAAGGCGACGCCAGCCCGGAAGACCCGGTGCGCGCCGAACCTGTCGCTGATCGCCCCCGCGGACAGCAACAGGGCGCCGAACACGACGGTGTAGCCCGACACGGCCCACTGCAGGCCCGCGACCGAGCCGCCGAGCGAGCGTGCCAGATCAGGTTCGGCCACCGAGAGCACGGTCATGTCGAGCAGGACCGTGAAGTAGCCGAGGGAGATGCCGAACAACGCCAGGGAACGCCTGGCGGAACCGATGGTCATGCGGGTCACTGTCGTGGGCCGGGCCGTACGGCTCCACCGGAGAGAACGCAGGCTCCGTTCGGAATATCCGAACGCTCGCCGGGGGTTCGCCCGACATGGAGCTTCGCCAGTTACAGGTCTTCGAGGCGGTCGCCAGGCACGGGACCGTCACCGACGCCGCCAACGCGCTCGGCAACGCGCCCTCCTCAGTCTCGGCGCAGATCCGCGTGCTGGAGAGGTCCCTGGGAGTGGCGCTGTTCGAACGCGGGCCCAGGGGGATGGGCCTGACCCCGGCCGGCGAGCGCATGCGGTCGTGGGCGCGGCGACTCCTCGACCAGGCCGAACAGGCCAGACTCGACGTCGTCGGAGGCGGGCGGGAGCTGCGTCTGGGCGCGCTGGAGACCATCGCCGCGACCCACGTGCCCGCGATCCTCACCCGGCTGGCCGTGCGGCGCCCCGAACTGCGGGTCGAGGTGAGCTCCGACGCCGCCAGGGACCGGCTGCTGGCCGGCGTCGCCGAGGGCGACCTGGACGCGGCGCTGCTGCTGGACGCGGGGGAGGGGCTCGGCGGGCTCGGCTTCGGCCTGCCGTCGGCGCCGCTCGACTTCCTCGACCTGGAGACCGTACGGCTCGTGCTCGTCGCCGCCCCGGGGCACCCGCTGTCCGGGAGGCGAGAGGTGACCAGACGGGACCTGCGCGGCCAGGACCTGCTGGTCAACGTGCCCGCCTGCTCGTTCTGGCTGGCCGGGGAGCGCCTGTTCGGGCAGGACATGCGCCGGGTCAGGGCGGGCGGGGTCTCCGTCATGCGCGCCTGGGCCGAACGCGGTCTCGGCGTCACCCTGCTGCCCGACTTCGCGGTCTCCGCCCAGCTCGACGAGGGCACCCTCGTACGGCTCGCCGTCGAAACCACCCCGCTGGCGCTGCGGCTCGTCTGGCGCGCCGACCGGGAGGACGTCCCCGGCCTGCGCGAGGTCCTGTACGCCGTGGCGGACCCAGGCCGTAGGTTGGGCGGGTGAGCACGTGGAGCGCGGAGCGGCGGATCTCCTCGGCGACCGGTTACCTGCTCCTGCGCCTGGGCGGTCTCGTCCGCGACCGGGTCGAGGACGAACTGCGGCGGTGGGGGATAACGGGCAAGGAACTGCGGGTGATGAGCCTCGCCGGCGACCGGGAGGCGTCACAGCGTGACCTGTGCGGACTGTCCGGCCTCGACCGCACGACGATGGTCGCGGTGATCGACAAGCTGGAGCGGCTCGGCTATGCCCGGCGGGCCCGCAGCGCGGCCGACCGGCGCAAACAGCTCGTCCTGCTGACCGAGGAGGGTAAACAGGCCGTCGAGGAGGCCGTGACACGGATGACCGAGGTGGAGGCCGACTTCCTCTCGCCCCTCGACCCGGCCGAACGCGAGCTGCTCAACGAGATGGTCGCCCGGCTCTACACGGTCCACAGCACCTCGTGAGATTACTGACCGTTTTGGTGTGACTACATAGGGAAATGGTTCCTTATGTGGATAGCGGGGGCGGCCCCTGGACTGAAGATCGACTGGGCCAGGATGCCCACCTACAACACGATCATGGCGGTCGCGGCGGGTGTGGGGCTGGTCCTGGTGGTCGCACTCGGGCACAAGGTGCTGCGCGGCAGGATCAACGACCACTTCGAGGGCTGGGCGCTGGCCTTCGGGGTGCTCGGCCTGATCCTCACGACGACCGGCCTGCACATGACGCTCACCTGGCCGCTCGCCGGGCAGGGCTTCCCCTTCGACAACATCGTCTTCGGGGAGCCCGCACTGGCCTTCGGGGCGCTGCTGTTGTTCGCGGCCTTCTACCTGTGGCGCAAGGGCGTGCTGCTGGCCGCCGCGCTGGACCGCCCCGCCCTGCTCGCCCGTACGGCGGGCCCCGTCTCCCTGTTCGTCGCGGGCATGGGGCTCGGGTGCTTCGGCATCGCGGCGGCCGGATGGACCTACACCCTGTTCGCCGCCCCGCCCCAGGAGCCCATCTCCGGGGCCTTCGCCGACATGCCGTTGCTTGAGGCGACGTTCATCTCCGGCCTCTACGTCCTGGTCGGCCTGGGCGCGGTGCTCTTCCCGCTGGCGCTGCGGGCCAAGGGGGGAGGGCTCACGACCGTCGTCGGGGTGTGCTGGGGGGTGGCCGGAATCGCCTTCACCCTGTTCGGGGCGCTGAACTACTTCACCCACATCGGCCTGATCGTCAACACCATGTAGGCCGGGCTCAGGCCAGGGACCGGGACAGTTCGACGGCCGAGGCGGCCACCCGGGGGCCGACGACCTCGGGGTCCAGCGGGGTGAAGGAGACCACGCCGACCGACGCCTCAAGCCACGGCAGCCCGGGCACGGGCGCCGCGATGCCCCTGGCCCCCTCCTGGAGATGCCCCTCGGTGACCACATGGCCCGTACGGCCTTCGCGCAGGGCGAGCACGGCCAGTCCTGCGGCCCCCTTGGTCAGCGGGTGACGCGATCCCTCGCGGTAGGCGACGTGCATGTCCGTCCACGACGGTTCGACGACCGCGACGGCCAGCCCATCCTCCCCCTCGGCGACCGTGAGGTGCGCGGTCGCCCCGACCTCCTCGGCGAGCCGCCGCAGGGCGGGCAGGGCGCCCTCACGCAGCAACGGCTGTACGGCCCTGGCCAGGACGAGGACGCCGAAGCCCAGGTGGAGACGGCCCTCACCGTCCCGCCTGACGAACCCCTCGTTCTGCAGGGTGGTGAGCAGGCGGTAGACCGCCGGGCGGCTCAGCCCCAGCTCCGCGGCCAGCTCGGTCGGGGTCCGGCCGGGCCTGCCGTCGGAGAGCAGGCGCAGCAGGCGCAGACCGCGTTCAAGGGTCTGCGAGGACTCCGCGGCCATCAGGGCGTCCACAGGGCTGGGAACATGCCCCGATTATCCGTGGTGTCCCAATGTGATGTCCGCGCGGCCTCCGCCGTACGGGACCGTCGGTATGGCATTTCGGTATGGCCAAGCTGAGCTGACTGGGATATGGCGGGTTTCTGGCTATTTCCTGACTAAGCCTGTTGAGGGATCGGAGATCTGTATAGGGTGCGAAACGATCGTTTTGACTGGATCACTGGGAGTTCGGGACATGCGAATCAACCTGCGACGGACTCTTGCCGTCGGCGCGGCCGTCGCGGTCATCGGAGCGCTGGCGCCGGCTGCGGCGGCCTTCTCACAGGACGACGATCGCAGCTGCAACGATCTGATGGGTGACGACGCCCCCGCCTTCATCGTGTGCCGCTGGCTGGCCAAGCCGGACGAGGCATACGACATCGTGAAGTTCTGGAGCGCGAACGACAACGCCAACCTCAAGTCCGCCACCGCCACCGACGGCCAGTTCATCGACTGCTCGGCCCCGGGAAGCTCCTGTCCTCAGCTTGAGGGCGACGGCACCGTGGGCGACGAGAACACCCCGCTCCCCGAGGGCGCGGACGCCGACGGCGCGCCCGAGTGCGAGGCGGGCCAGGAGTGCGCGGTCGGCGGCTACCAGGAGGGCGGCGACGGCACGCAGAGCGCGCCCGAGCAGAGCAGCGGCCTCAAGCCCACCGGCCAGGCGAACACCGCCCAGAACGCCACGGCCCAGACCGCCCAGCAGGCGGCCGCCACGGTCCCGACCCCGCAGGAGGTCACCGCCGCCGCGCAGGGTCCCGTCGGCCAGGTGATCACCACCGCCAAGGGCACCGGCCTGCGCGTCTGGATCGACACCGAGCTGGCCGACGACTGGAAGGCGGGGGCGCAGAACTTCTCCGCCGCCGTCAAGCGGGTCGCCGCCCTGGCCGCCCGCCCCGAGGTCGCCGGAATCCGGTTCAGCTCCCAGCTCGGCTACAACTCGACCTTCAAGACCGACGACGAGGTGCTGGCCTTCGTCACGGCCGCCTCCGCCGCGCTGCGCCAGGCCGCGCCGGGCAAGCGTCTCGGCGTCCACACGGTCGTCCCCGAGCTGGCCTGCGGCGGTGACGAGGCCTGCAAGACCGAGATGCGCAAGCGCTACCCGCTGCTGGCCCCCGAGCGGGTCGAGTCGCACCTGATCTCCGGCCGGGTCGACCAGCTCTCCCTCGACAACGGCCTGACCTACGGCGGCTACACCGCCTGGAAGATCACCCCGGAGCAGGCCCAGGCCAACCAGTGGATCCAGGTCCGCGCCCGCGCCTGGGACGCCCTGGGCCAGGTCGCCGCCGAGGAGACCGGCCTGGTCGGCCAGGTCACCGCGGAGCAGATCGCGGCCAGGGTCTCCAAGCCCGTCCTGGACGGCTCCGCCCAGCAGGTGAACGTCTGGACCCGGGTCCAGGACGCCAAGGGCACCGTCACCCGGCTGACCGCCTGGGACGAGTTGAAGAAGCTCGCCCCGATCCAGCGTCGCATGGCCGCCGTCTACACCCCGGCGACCCCCGAGGTGGACACGGCGACCGACCTCAAGAAGATCGCCGAAACCTTCAGCCAGGTCTACCTGACGATCGCCTGACCCTCCCAGGCCGAACGCGGAAACCCCAGCCCACGACCCGAACCGTGGGACTGGGGTTTCGTGTTTCCACCGAACGGAGGAGCGCCCTGGGGCCGGTCAGAAGACCGGGCGCCAGGAGCTGCCCACGCCCTTCTCCGCCTCGAAGGCGGGTCTGGCCGTCACCGTGTCGTAGATGATGTGCAGCGCCGTGACGCGCCCGTCGTCGGCCAGTTCGAGGACGTCGACGCACTCGAAGTTCGCCGGCTGCCCCGAGGGCAGGGTCCAGTCGAAGCGGAACCAGATGGTCACCAGCGGGGCTCCGGTGACGGTCCTGCCCTGCGTCGTGCCGAGCAGCAGCAGTTTGGCGCGGCCCGTGTCGGCGAACAGCGCGGGGTAGAACTCCGCCGCGGGCATGGGGCCGTACAGGGGGGAGTGGACGATCCCTCCCTCCTGGTACAGGCCGAGCACGGCGTCGAGGTCGCCGCGTTCGAGCCCGTCAAGGTAGGCGTGAGCGAGTTCTTCCGGGGTCACGGTCTTTCACCTTCTCTGAGATCGTCGCTGTTCGGGGTCGTGAGGCGTTCGAGGATGTCGAGGTCGAGCTCCATGGCGCTGGTTCCCGGCGGCAGGTCCATGGCGCCGACCGTGTCGGGACTCAGCTGCCCGGCGTGGCCGAGCACGGTGGGACCCGCGAGCAGCGCGACACAGCGTCCGGGCAGCCACGGCGGAGGACCTCCCTCCCGGGTGGTCAGCCGCAGGCCGTCTCCTGAGGCGCCCGCGACCGTGCGGGCCGCGTCGATCAGCTCAGCCCAGCGGGGTTCTCCCGCCAGCGCGGCCGCCAGGTGGTACGGCTGCGCGGGGACGAGGTCCCGCAGCGCCCGCAGGTCGGCCTCGCCGGGCCGGGCCCCGGTGGGCACGCTGGGCGCCCGGGCCATGAGGACCGGGGAGGTGAAGACCGTGCCCTGCTCGAACAGGCCGAGGTTCGTCCGGCCGCGTGCGACGTCCCGGCGCAACGCGCCCAGCAGGCCGGGCAGCAGCGTGGTGCGCAGCTCGGGTTCGTCGGCGTCGAGCGGGTTGACGAGCGTGAGGGTGCGTCTGCGCGGGTCGTCGGCGGCCAGGCCGAGGGCGTCCCAGGCGGCGGTTCCGACGAAGGGGGAGGTCACGGTCTCGACGTATCCGGCCGAGGCCAGCGCCCTCCCGGCCGCCCGCCTGACGGTTCCGGGGCGGGGCGGACCGGGCGGCTCCTCGGGCAGCGGCGTCTCACCGAGGGCGCGGATGTCGTCGAGGCCGTGTTTGAGCATCAACGTGCGCTCCACCCCCACGCCGAAGGCGAATCCGCCGTACTCGGCCGGGTCGACACCGCAGGTCGCCAGCACCCTGGGGTGGACCATCCCGCAGCCGCCCCACTCGACCCATCCCGCTCCCGAGCAGGTACGGCACGCCCGTTCGGGAACGCCGCGGCAGACGGCGCACACCACGTCGATCTCGGCGGACGGCTCGGTGTAGGCGAACCAGTGGGGCCGCAGCCTGGTCACCACGCCGTGGCCGAACACCGCCGACGCGAAGTGGTCGAGCGTGCCCGCCAGGTCGGCCATGGTCAGGCCGCGGTCCACGACCAGCCCCTCGACCTGGGTGAAGACCGGGCTGTGGGTGGCGTCGGGCGGGTCGGGGCGGAAGACACGCCCGGTGCAGATCATCCGGATCGGCGGAGGGGAGGAGAGCATGCGCCTGATCTGCACCGGGGAGGTGTGTCCCCGCAGCACCAGGCCACAGCCGCGTCCGTTGTCCGACGGGTCGGCGACGTAGAAGGTGTGGTCCCGGTCGCGGGCGAAGTGGCCCTTGTCCATGTTGAGGGCGTCGAAGGCGAACCACTCGGCCTCCACCTCGGGCCCGTCGGCGACGCGGTAGCCCAGGTCGGCGAAGACGTCCACGATCCGTTCGGACATCACGGTCACCGGATGTCGGGCGCCGGGCGGGGCGCAGGAGGCGTACGGCGGGGCTGTACCGGTGTGGGGGGCGGGAACACGCCCCCCGGTCGCGGCTATCATCATCCGTCCTTCAGGGTCCAGGCGGCGATGCGCTCGTGGACCAGGTCCATCTGGTCCCACGCCCGCCTGCAGGTCTCGGCGAGCGCGGGAAAGGCCGAGGGGGGCAGGGCCGTCAGGTGGGCCCTGCCGACGTTCCTGTGGTCGTCGTCCGCCTGGGCGTGCAGGGCGAAGTAGCCGCCCTCCTCCTGGAAGATCTCCGAGGTGGTGAGACCGAACAGGTGGCCGCTCGACTCGACGACCATGTGCACGAGCACGATCCGCTGGGCCTCGTCCATCTGGTACATCTGGGCGACGAACCAGCTTCCCGCCGCTTCGAGGATCGGGTCGTAGACGTCGGTGCCCGCGTCGTACTGTTCGAGCAGCAGGCGGTCGTGACCGAGTTCCTCGCGCAGGTGCTCGCCGTACTCCGCGCGCAGGCGCTCCTCGGAGCAGGTGGCCTGGCGGGCGTGGAGCATCCGCTGGAAGTAGGTCGCCCACACATAGAGAGCGGCCAGGAAACGCGCCCGAAGCACGGGTTCCCTGGTCAGCCTGCCGCTGTCGAACAGGGTGAACAGCGCGTTGCCCCGGTGGCGCAGGAGCAGCGTCTCGTTCAGGCGTTCGAGCTCGGCCAGCGCCTCCCCGGAGCCGCCGAAGCTCGCTCTCGGCGTGCGCCCGTCCTCGTAGAGACCGGCCCCCTCGAACTGCACGGACAGACCGTGGAACTCCTCACCGGGACGGGTGCGGAAACCGTGGTCGCTCTCCGGAGGCACACACACGACGTCCCCCTCGGACAGTTCGCGTTCGTCGGAGCCGAGCAGCAGCACCGAGCCGCTGCAGACCAGGATCATGGACTTGGTCGGGTGCCGGTGCACGGCCAGGCTCTCCCCGTCGCGCAGCCGTACCCAGGCGAAGGACGGTCTGCCCGCCTCGGGCAGGAAAGCGGCCAGGGCGTCGTTGCGGCGGAAATCGCGTTGCTGGCCGAGCTGGTGGATGTCGCCGTCGATCCTGACCGAGGTGATGGCGCGGATGTCGTGGCGGGCGACGGTCGTCACGGACAGCGCCGTGGTCGTCTCGGTGCTCATGCCTGGAGTCCTCTCCCCCGGATCGCGGCGATCCCGCCGCGCGCCATGCGGAACGTCGTTTTCCTCACACCGACCGAGGGCTCCTGCGCCGTACCGGCGGTCCCCTTGAGTACGGCGAGCAGCCGGGTGTTGTCCATGGGCCGTCCCACGGAGACGCGCACGTGCCCAGGCCAGCCCATCGGCTCGGGCAGCGTGTCGAAGCCGGCCCGCCAGAGTTCGTCGGCGAGGGCGTGTTCCCCCTCGACCGTGACGAAGCCCGCCTCGGCGAAGACACGCCCGACTCCCGGGCATCCGGCGAGCCCGGCCGCCAGCCGGTCGCGCTCCCCGGTGAACGCCGCGATCCGTTCGCGCAGCCGCGTCGGCCGTGACAGCTCGGCGACGGCCCGCGCCGCCACCGGTCCCGGCAGGGCGTACGGAAGCCGCGTCTTGCGCAGCGCCGTGAGCAGGTCGGGATGGGCGAACACGGCGCCGAGACGCAGAGCCGCGAGGCCGAGCGCCTTGGACATCGACCGCACGACCACGAGGTTGGGGTGCTCGGGGATCAGGTGCCGGTACGACACACGCCCAGAGCACTCGACGTAGGCCTCGTCGATCACGACCAGGCCGTGGAAGGACCCAAGGAGCGCCAGGACGTCCCGTCGGTCCAGGCAGGTGCCGGTCGGGTTGCCCGGGTCGCACAGGATGACGCCCTTGACCGGGAGTGCGGCGAGCCGCTCGACGTCGAGCCGGTCGAGCCGCTCTCCCCGTAACGGGACGGGCAGGCGAGCGATCCGGTAGACCGTGGCCAGTTCGTCGAAGAGCGCGAAACTGGGCGGGGTCACGGCGACCGCGTCCGAGGCGGGTTCGAAGAACGTCCTGAAGACCAGGTCGAGGCCGTCGGCCGCGCCTCGTGTGATCAGGACGCTTTCCGGCCCCCACCGCCACCTGGGGCGGGTGAGGCCGTCGGGCACGGGCTCGACGACGTCGAGCGCGCGGGTGTAGGCGGCGACCAGGTCGTCGTTCCCGTTGTCGGGATAGTGGCGGTGCGGTCCGCCGAAGGGATTCTCGTTGTCTCTCAGATTGACCAGGTCGTGGCGTTCCCGGCGGGGCGCCGTGGGGAACGTCGGTCGCATCGACCGGATCACTTCACGTGCGAGACCTCCGGCCATGTCTCACCTCCTGCGGAGAAAGCCGGATGGAGGACCCTGGAGACCGATCGGTCGTATGCCTGGGAATCTCCGGCTGGCTCCGCGCTGTCGCGGTGAGTCGGCGGGAGGCCGGCGAGGGGACGACCGATCCGCTGCGCAGGATTGGGGTCAGCTCACGCTGGAAAGCTGAACCGGGTGTGCGTGTGGGAGTCTTTCGTGGTGCGTACGGTGCTCGGAAAAGGCGTTCAGGGGGGCGTTTCCGGGGGCACGGTGCTCATGGGCCGTGCCGTGAGCGGGCGGACGACGTGACCGTGTGACGCATTGAACCTCACCTCATCGCTACATTATGAAGCTCATTGGCTACTTTAAGTTATTAGGTCGTGAATGGAGAGTCAATAGCCCGCAAGGGCAGGAGCGAATGCTTTGCCATATCGCCGATGCACCACCGAATTTCATCTATTCAGGCGGCGTATTAGTGGATAAATCCACTTGAAGTGGTAAATGTCCGGCGACTATGGCGGAAGGTCGGGCGGGGGGCCGTCACGGCCCCCACGGCCCTCGATGAGGAGAAACGGGAGAAATCAGCCGAGATATCCGGCGAATTCCTCCAGGGAGATGAGGCCGTCGCCGTCCCGGTCGATCCTGGCCACGGCCTCGGCCGCCCCCTGAGGGGTGAGCGGCTGACCGAGCACCTCCATCAGCCGTGCGAGCTCGGGCGCCGAGATGAGGCCGTCGCCGTCCACATCGATGATCCTGAACGTCGTCGCGTAGTCTTCCGCCACGGTGTGTCTGCCTTCCAGAGGTCGGGGGGAACCGGATTCCCAGCACATTAGCGGCCCGTCCCCTCCCCGAGGAGGGGCCCGCCGAACCTCGGCGCGGGCCCCGCCCCGGGCGTCCTGAGAAGGCTCAGAGGACCGCTCCCGACCCCTCCCTCGTACGGCTCCGCGTGGTCTTGGGGCGCGGCGGCGCCGCCTTGCCACGCCGCTCGAACTCGATCGCCAGCGGCGCCGCGACCAGCGCGGAGGACAGCGTGCCGACGACGATGCCGATCAGCAGCGCGACCGCGAAGTCGGTCAGCGAGTCACCCCCGAGCACGGCCAGCGCGCCGAGGATGAACAGCGCGCCGAGACCCGTGTTCACCGTACGGGGCACGGTCTGCAGGATGGCGGTGTTGACCACCTCGGCGAACGGCGCCTTGCGCCGCGCCCCCCACAGCTCGCGGACCCGGTCGAAGACCACGACCTTGTCGTTGACCGAGTAACCGATCACGGTGAGCATCGAGGCCAGGAAGACCCCGTCGATCGGCTTGCCCAGCCAGGCGAACGCGCCGATCACGGCCGCGGCGTCCACGACCAGGGCGAGCACCGTCGCCAGACCGAACGTCCAGCGGAACCGGAAGGCCAGATAGGCCAGCTGCGCGGCGAGCGCGACACCGAGCGCGATCATGGCGTTCCTGCGCAGCTCCTCGCCCAGGCTGGGGCCGATGAGCTCGTCACGCTGCTTGGTGACCGTACCGCCCCCGCCCTCCAGCGCCGTCTCGATACGCGCCTGCTCGGCCTCGCCGATCCGGCCGGTCCGCACCGAGACGCCCTCGTCCGAGGACTGCACGACCGCGTTCGGGAACCCGGCCTCGGAGACCAGTTCGCGGGCGGCGTCGGCGCTCAGCGGCTTGGTCGTGGAGTACTCCATCAGCCTGCCGCCGGTGAACTCGACGCCGAAGTCCAGCCCCCTGACCGTGATCCCGCCGATCGCCGCGACCATCAGCGCCGCGGTGACCAGGAAGTACGGCATTCGCCTGCGCATCAGGGCGGGCTGACGCTCGGTCAGCCACCTGCGGACCCGGCCGACGTCCGCCAGACCGGTCAGCTTGGGCCGCCTGGCGACCGGGGGCAGGTTCACCGCCCACTGGGCCAGCACCCGGGTGACGACCATCGCGGTGAACAGCGAGGCCACGACGCCGATGACCAGCGTGACGCCGAAGCCCCGCACCGGCCCCGAGGCCAGGAAGAACAGCAGGCCGGCGGCCAGCAGCGTCGTGATGTTGGAGTCGGCGACCGCGCTCCACGCGTTGCGGAAGCCCTTGTCGAGCGCGGGCCGCAGCCGGGGCTTGACGGCGTACTCCTCCCTGGCGCGCTCGAAGACCAGTACGTTCGCGTCGACGGCCATGCCGATCGCGAGCACGAAACCCGCCAGACCGGGCAGGGTGAGCGTGGCGCCGAGCGCGACCAGCGCGGCGTAGGAGATCAACGCGTAGCAGAGCAGGGCGATGGTGGCGATCGCCCCCGCCAGACGGTAGGTCACCACGATGAACAGCGCGGTGAGCAGCACGCCGATGACGGCGGCCTGGGCGCTGGCCAGGATGGCCGCGGCGCCGAGCGTCGGGCCGACGGTCCGCTGTTCGACGATCTCGACGGGCACGGGCAGCGAACCGCCCTTGATCAGCGCGGCCAGGTCCTGCGCCTCCTCGACGCTGAAGGAGCCGGTGATCTGCGTCGAACCGCCCGTCAGTCCGACCCGGCAGCCGACGCCCTCGTTGACCTGCGGAGAGATGAGGACCTTGTCGTCGAGCACGATGGCGACCCTGCGCTTGGGGTCGCCGGGGGCGTTGCAGGCGGCCTCGCCGGTCAGCTTCGCCCACTCCTCGCCGCCCTTGTCGCGGAAGTCCAGCGTGACGAACCAGCCGCCGCCGCTCTGCGGGTCCGTCCCCGCCTCGGCGCCGCTGACGCCGTCCCCGGTGAGCCTGGCGGGGCCGACGAGCAGCTTGGCGCCGTCCTCGTCGGGGATGACGAGCCGGCCCTTGCCGGGAGTCGTCTTCTCGTCCGCCATGCCCTCGACGGCGTGGAAGGTCAGCTGCGCGGTCTTGCCGATGACCTCGGCGGCCCTGGCCGGGTCCTGCACACCGGGCAGTTCGACGATGATGCGCCGCTCGCCGGAACGCGACAGCGGGGCGTCCGCGACACCGAGCGCGTCGGCCCTGCGCCGCAGCACCTCAAGGGTGCGGTCGGTGGCCTCGGCGTCGGCCTTGGCGGTCGGGGAGTCCCTGGTCTCCAGCACGATCTGGGTACCGCCGCGCAGGTCGAGACCGAGGCGTGGCGTCATGGTGAACGCCACGAAGAGTGAGATGGCGATGACGGCGAGCGCCGTCACCGCGCGCACCACGGGGGCACGCGACATGGAAGCCTCCACAGGCTTGGAAGAAGTCCTTGGGTTACGGCCCGCGGGTGCGCCGGAGCGCCGTTGAGGCATGACCAGGGCATGAGCAAAGGCACTGGTCAGGGCGCTGGCAGGGCATCCGCGGGCGCGCCGGGACGTTCGCGGGTACGGCGAAGCCCGGAAAGGTGTTCCGGGACGTCCCAGGCGGTTCGACCGTCAGGGAACGGGCCGGAC
Organism: Streptosporangium sp. NPDC020145; assembly: GCF_040631275.1. Lineage (NCBI taxonomy): Bacteria > Bacillati > Actinomycetota > Actinomycetes > Streptosporangiales > Streptosporangiaceae > Streptosporangium > Streptosporangium sp. NPDC020145. The sequence continues at coordinate 115,869 of NZ_JBEXZT010000014.1, forward strand.
GGCGCCGTCACTCCGGACGTGCCGGGGTGCTTCGCCGTCCTGAACGTCCCGGACGGTGTCGTCCGCCCGGCGTGTGGCCGGGCGGTCAGGTGGCGCTCAGGCGCCTGTGGAGGTGGCCGGAGGGGCTCTGGCGGGGCCGGTCCCCGGTGCCGGGGATGGGAAGGGAGCCTCGCCCGTGGCGCGGGGTCGTGGCCCGGTCGGCAGCAGGGCGGGTGTGAAGTCCGCCTGCGGGACGACGGCCGGGTGACCGCCGCTTCCCGCCGGTCCGGCCAGGATCGAGAGCAGGGCGGAGGTGAGGGTCCCCGGGAGGTGCGGGCGCTCTCCCGCCGACGACTCCTGGGAGAGCGGGCGCCGCTCCGCGATGATCGCGAAGTGCCGGGGGGCGGCGGCCGTACCGGTGAGCGAAGCCGGGGAGGGGAAGGCGCCGGGGCCGGCCGCGACGAGCAGCGGGAACAGCAGGCTGAGCAGCCACCCGAAGGGCGCGCCGTGCCTGAGCTGCCGCATGGTCCCCTCCACAGTCCGGCCTCCACCGTAGCCGTACCGGCGCCATAAGGGGAACGATCACTACTTAATACCCCCATAAACGGGTAAAGCCCGGGTAGTGCGGGCGCATGCGACTGACCCACACTGCTGATCTGTGGTGGAAGAACGCCGTCGTCTACTGCCTCGACGTCGAGACGTACAAGGACGGCAACGGCGACGGCGTCGGAGACTTCAGGGGACTCACCCAGCAGATCGACCATCTCGACCGTCTCGGGGTGACGTGCATCTGGCTGATGCCCTTCTTCCCCACCCCCGGCCGTGACGACGGCTACGACATCACCGACTTCTACTCGGTCGACCCCCGCCTGGGCACCCTCGGCGACTTCGTGGAGTTCATGCGGACCGCCAGGGACCGGGGTATCCGGGTGATCGCCGACCTGGTGGTCAACCACACCTCCGACGAGCACCCGTGGTTCCGGGAGTCCAGGTCGGGCCGGGACTCGCCGAAGCGCGACTGGTACGTCTGGCGGGACGAGCCAGGACCTTTCGACCCGAAGGCGATCGTCTTCCCCGACAAGGAGGACAGCATCTGGGAACTCGACGAGGGGAGTGGCCAGTACTACCTGCACAGCTTCTACCGCTTCCAGCCCGACCTGAACGTGGGCAACCCCGAGGTCCGCGACGAGATCGCCCGCATCCTCGGCTTCTGGATGGAGCTGGGCCTCTCCGGCTTCCGGGTCGACGCGGTGCCGTTCCTGATCGAGGGGGCCGGCGGCGACCCGCACTCCTTCCTGGCGGACCTGCGCGCCTTCATGAACCGCCGCGACGGCGGCGCGATCCTGCTGGGCGAGGTCAACCTGCCCTACCCGGACCTGATGGCCTACTTCGGTGACGGCAACGGCAACGAGGTCACCATGTGCTTCGACTTCATCGGGATGCAGCGTCTGCACCTGTCGATGGCCCGGGGCCGTCCCGCCGCCCTGGCCGAGGCCCTGCGCGAACGGCCCGCCCCGCCGAAGGACTGCCAGTGGGCCACCTTCATCCGCAACCACGACGAACTGACCCTGGACAAGCTCACCGACGCCGAGCGTCAGGAGGTCTTCGACGCCTTCGCCCCCGAGAAGGACATGCAGGTCTTCGGCCGGGGGGGTACGGCGGCGCCTGCCACCGATGCTCGACGGCGACCGGCGGCGGCTCGCGCTGGCCTACAGCGTGCTGTTCTCCCTGCCCGGCACGCCGGTGCTCTTCTACGGTGAGGAGATCGGCCTCGGTGAGAACCCGGAGGGGGAGGGCCGGATGGCGGTCAGGGTCCCCATGCAGTGGACGGCCTCGGGAGGGTTCTCACCCGTCGCCGAGCGGACCCCCGTCTCCACCCCGGCCGGGCCGTACGGCCCGCGTGAGGTCAACGTCGAGGCCCAGCGCCGCGACCCCGACTCGCTGCTGCGCTGGATCACCCTGCTGATCGAGCGTTACCGGGAGTCTCCGGAGCTGGCCTGGGGCGCCTACCGGGTCCTGGAGACGGCGGACGAGGCGGTGCTGGTCCACCGGGCCGACGCCGAGGGCGGCACCGTGGTCGCCGTCCACAACTTCGCCGACCGCGAGGCGAGGGCCGAGTTCGTCCTGGACGGCCTGGACGAGGGGCAGATGCTGACCGACCTGCTGGTCGACGGCACGCTCGACCTGCCCCCCGACGGGAGGGTGAGCTTCACGCTTGAGCCGTACGGCACGCGCTGGCTGCGTGTGTCGGCGCCCGACGAGCCCCTTGAGGACGCCTCGGCCAAGGGGAGCTGACCGCTGCGGGAGGTGGCCGTCGTGGGCCGGGTGCGGGGCCACCCGTGGGACCGCATATGCTTCGCATGGCCAGATTTATGGATTTAGTGGGACTTAAAGGGAGAAATTGACCGTGTACAAGGAGTTCGCCGTCGAAGCCGTGGTGTGGCTGATCCCCGTCGTCGTCCTGCTGGGCCTGGCCTTCATGATCACTGCCTGACCGTCGATCTCCCCGGCGGCCCGGTGCCCGTTCCGCATATCAGCTTTTATGACCGTAAGTTCGGTAAAGCCGCTGAATGGCCACTGGATTCGCCTGAATCGGATCACCGGCGGGGTCGTCGTGACCCCTCCGCACCTCTCCCCGCTCGTCGTGCCGCCGGCCATGACGGCGGCGGTCCTGGCCGGGCGCCGGGCGCCCACGGGGAGCCGAGGACGACCTCGGCTCCCGGCCAGGACGCTCAACCACGCCACGGCCAGGCGGGGACGCCTCAGCGTTCGGCCAGGACGATCACCGAGTCACCCTCCCCGAGGGTGACCGGGCGGGACTTGTCGGGGTTGAGGACGACGCCGAAGTGCGGCGCCTCGTTCGCCCGCTCCGCCAGCCGGTAGCCGATCGCCGTCTCACCCCGGCGTCTGGCCGACTCGATCACCGTGGCGAAGCCGACCGGCGTGTCCTTACGGACGTACCGGGTCGCCGGGCGCGGGTAGATCTCCGACCCCCTGGAGTCGAAGAGGTAGCCGAACACCTCCGCCAGGTGCCGGTTCTCGGCGAGCTGGGCGAGCAGCAGGCCGATGACCGTGTCGCTGATCACGATGTCGTCGGCCTCGGTGACCTCGGCCAGGCTCCGGTTGTTCTCGTCGTGCATCTCGCTGACGATCGAGTACCGCTCGCCGAGCGCGGTCTGCATGTCCCTCAGCTGCAACAGCGTCATCAGGGTGCGGGTGTCGGCGTGCTCGGCGGGGTAGCGGTCGTCGGAGAGCACGATCACGTGCTGGTAGACGCCCAGGCCCAGCGATTCGAGCGCGTAGCGGTCGGTGGTCTCGCACTCCTTGGCGTTGACCGTCAGGTTGGCCAGCCCCTCGAAGGGGATCGCGGCGTCCGGATGGTCGGAGGCGATGTCCAGCGCGGAACCGGGTGCCACGTAGCCGTCGAGGTAGTGGACGACCTGGCGGCCCCTGCCGTTCCAGTTGAGCACGAGCGTCCGCTCGGGGCCGGGCCTGACGTGCGGGGCCTCGACGATCGCCTCCTCGTCGGCCTCGGCGCCGCCCTCGGCGAGGTGGATCAGCGAGTCGTCCTGGGCGATCACGATGACCTCGTCCCGCGCGGTGATCACCGTGTCCGCCGGCGGGTTCAGCATGACGCCGCCGGGGCCCCGCAGCCCGATGACCGTGGCCGTCCGGTAGGCCGGGAGCGCCTGGCCGTACGTCAGGCCGGTGAGGTCGGGGTCGGAGCGCAGGTAGATCTCTCCGGCGTCGAAGTTGAGCAGGTCCATGCAGACGACCGACATGCCCGACTGCCTCGACGACTGCACGATGAGCCGGGAGGCGGTGTCGTCGGAGTCAACCAGGTGGACGTCGGGGCCGCCCGCGAGCCGGGCGGCGGCCATGTTCGCGGTGCGGGCGATCGCGGCGACCACGGGAGGGTGGTCGCCCGCCCGCTTGGCCAGCGCGAGCAGCGTCTTGATGACGTGCGCGTCCGGGTCGTCGCCCTGAGGGGACAGGACGACCACCGAGCGGGCGGCGTCGAGGTTCATCAGGTCGAGGTCGGTGGGCTCGGTCGGCCGCCCGGTCCTGCAGACCAGCTTGGTCCTGCCGAGGTCCCCCACGTGACGGCGGATCTCGTCCTCCATCCGGGACTTGTCCCGGTCGGCGAGGACCGTGATGACCGACCCCCTGCCGCTCGCGTGCGCCTGGATCAGCTCGGTGACGATCGTGAAGACCTGCTCGGACCAGCCGAGGACCACGATGTGGCCGTTCTCGATGATCCGGGATCTGCCCTCACGCAGCTGCTCGAACTTGGTCTTGAGCCCGTTGGAGAGCACGCCGACCAGGGCGCTGACGATGAACAGGCCACCCATGGAGGCGATGAACATCAGGGCGACGAACAGGATGCTTCCGGTGTCGCTGGCGACCTTGCCGGGACTCAGCGTGCGCATCAGCGAGACCCACAGCATGCCGGGCAGACCGCTGTTGCGCGCGGCGTCCTTGGGGGTCAGCCACAGGCTGAGCAGGCTGACCAGCACGATCAGCCCCAGCGAGATGAGGGCCAGCCAGCCGATCAACGCCACCGTGCCCCGCGACATGGTGTTGTCGAACCAGTACCGTAACCGCTCCCGGACCGTCGGCCTTGACACGGACCCCTCCCCGTAGGTGAACACCGGACCAACAATCGCACAAAAGTTGCATGTCGCTCTGGTGTTCGCAAATTCATGAAATATAGCGCGTTTTCCGTGTTTCTCGTGCCGTGCCGGGGCGGGGCCGGAGCTTTACGGCCGCCGGGCCGGCAGCACGACGATCCGCCGCAGGTCGACGTGCCGGGGACGGCTCGTCGCGCAGGCGATCAGGCCGGCGCCGTCCTCGGCCGAGAGCGCGCCGACGGCCTCGAACGTCCGGCCGAGCCGGCCGTCGAGGATCGGCTCCGGGCCGCCGGTGTGCACGACCGTGCCGGGCTCGGAGCCGGTGGGTGAACTCGCCCTGACCACGCGGGGCGCGTCCCTCAGCCGGTCGTGAGCTTCGTCCACGGCCCCGGGGGATGGTCGTCCCTGGGCAGCCACAGCGAGGGCTGCAGGTCACGCAGCCGGGGCGTCGCCTGGGTGTCCCAGGGGAACAGGCCCGCCCTGTCCGGCCAGACGACCTCCATGAAGGACAGCGGGGGCCTGCGGTAGAAACGCAGCGCCACACCGAACAGCGAGCGGTACCAGCTGTGGTCGACCGTACGCGTGACGACCGGGTAGTTCCTGATGACGTCGTCCCGCTCCTGGCCGTCCGCCATCAGGTGACCGGCCGCGACCCGGTCGGCGAGGGTGTTCAGGCAGCGGCGCATCACCTCGACGTCCAGCCCGAACATGGCCGCCTCCGGCGACCTGAAGGTGTGCCACAGCCCGACGGTGAACGCCCACCCGGGGCCGTCCTCGTCCTCGGGGACCATGACCACGGCCCACCCGTCACGCTCGACCCTCCGTACGGTGCCGCGGTCGAACTCGTCGAGTTCCTCGTCGTGCGCGGCGCAGAGCGGACATTGGCAGATGAGCCGGTCGAACATGCCTCTGAGCGTAGTGGTCAGGTGGTCTGCCGCATTTGAGGGGCTTGCCAAGGTTGCGTGTGGGGGTGTCCCGGCCTCGCGAAACTGTCGGTGGCGGCCCCTAATCTGTCGGAGCAGGGTTCCCGCCGGGCCCCGCTGGACGACCTGAAGGGCCCACCCGTGACGACCCACAACGACACCCTCACCGGTGAGCGCGCCGACCTGCTGGAGACGCTGAGCGCGCACCGGGCCTTCCTGCGGGGCACGGTCGCCGGTCTCACCGACGAGCAGGCCGCGACGCGCACCACCGTGAGCGAGCTGTGCCTGGGCGGGCTCATCAAGCACGTGGCGAACGTCGAGGCCCGCTGGATGCGCTTCGCGACCGGTGACCCCGAGGCGATGACGATGAACGAGACCGACTGGACCGGCCAGTTCCGCATGCTCGACGGCGAGACGCTCGAAAGCCTGCTCGCCGCCTACGAGGAGGTCGCCCGCACGACCGACGAGCTGGTCGCGACACTCGACCTGGACGTCTCGTATCCCCTGCCGCAGGCCCCGTGGTTCCCGCCGAACGCGCGCAGGTCGGTGCGCCGGGTCCTGCTCCACCTCATCGCCGAGACCTCCCAGCACGCGGGTCACGCCGACATCATCCGCGAGTCCCTCGACGGCGCCAAGAGCATGGGCTGACCCCCCGCGGGTCCCGTGCCCGGGCGCTTTCGGCGGCGGTCCACCTGCCCGGTGGGCCGCCCGGCTCAGTCTGAGGGCACACCTTCACCGCACGGCACGCCGCCCTCCGGGCCCTTCGGAGCCGCCCCCTGCGGGGCCCCGGCCTCGGCCGCCTCGAAGAGGCCCACGAGGGTCCGCAGCCCCTCCAGGATCTCGGCTCCGGTCGGCGCCTGCTCCGGGTCGGCCAGCCACTGCATCATCACGCCGGACAGCAGGGCCAGCTGCACCGAGCCGAGGGTGCGCGTCGTGCCCTCCTGGAGCGTGTCCTCCTCCACTCCCAGCAAGATCGAGGCCAGCCCCCGGCGGCCCTCCCGCTGGCCGTCGGCGAGATACCTCCGCAGCTCCGGTGAGTGCTCGGCCTGCACCAGCGCCTCGACGCTGGCCGCCCACAGTTTCCTGTGGGTGCCGAACGACTTCGACAGCCGTGTCCACAGGGCCTCGTACCGCTCCTCGGGGGTCGCGGTGAGGTCGTCGTAGACGGCGGAGGCCGTCTGCCCGGTCTCCAGGCCCCACTCGTCGATCGCCTGGATGAGCGCCGCGTTCAGCAGCGCCTCCCGCGAGCCGAAGTGGTAGCCGATGGCCGCCATGCTCACCCCGGCCGCCGCCGCGATGTCGCGCACGGTCGTTCGCGCCCACCCCTTCTCCTCCAGGCAGCGCCTCGCCCCGGCGAGCAGGTCCTCGCGATTTCCCATAGCGGGATGCTACTCGCCCTGTTCACGGCGCCACGCTCTCTTGCGCAAATGCCTTAGGCATACGCATTGCGCAAATGCCCAAATCGCCGGTACCTTCATGACAGGCGAGAGAGCGGGCCGTACCGGCACCCGCTCGCGAAGCCGTACGGAAGCCGAGTTGAGGAGAGAACCATGAACCATGTCATCGCGCCGACGGTGGCCCCGGTGCGGGCGGAGCTGGACATCGCGGGCCGCCGCCTGTCCTACGTCGACTTCGGCGGGCCGGGGCGTCCGCTGCTCGCCCTGCACGGGCACCTGTCGGAGGGAACGAGCTTCGCCGCCATCGCCGCCGGGCTGGCCCCCGAGTGGCGGGTCATCGCACCCGACCAGCGGGGACACGGCGAGTCCGACCGGGCCGCCGACTACTCCCGCGAGGGCTACCTCGTCGACATCCTCGCCCTGCTCGACCACCTCGGCCTCGACCGGGTGGCGGTGATGGGCCACTCGCTGGGCGGCATCAACGCCTACCACCTTGCCGCCCGTCACCCCGAGCGGGTCACCGCCCTCGTCAACGCGGACGCGCCGGTCGTCCTCGGCATCGACGGGGAGCCCAACCCGCTGGCGTTCCTGGAGAGCCTGCCTTACCAGGCGCCCACCCGTGAGGCGCTGGTCGAGGCGCTCGGCGAGGCCGCCCCCTACTTCACCGAGACCCTGCGGGAGAACCCCGACGGCACCTGGCGCCTGCCCTTCCACCCCCAGGACATGCTCGCCTCCGAGGAGCTCAACCGGGGTGACCACTGGGCCGCCTGGCTCGCCACCACCTGCCCCGCCCTCGTTGTCCGGGGCACGAAGGGCAGCGTCATCCCCGCCGACCAGGTCCAGGCCATGATCGACCGCCGTCCGAACACCCGCCTCGCCGAACTGGCCACCGACCACTTCGTCTACGCCGGCGACCCCGAGGGCTTCACCGCGGCCGTCCGTGAGTTCCTCGGCTCCCTGGCCTAGGGTCCCGGGGTCAGCCCTCCGAGGCGTTCGGCCTTCGAGCGCAGGTAGCGCTGCTCGGGGATGCTGGCCGTGTGCCGGGCGGCCAGGAGGTACTCCTCGTGGGCCGCGCGCGGGTCGTCGGCCATCTCCAGCAGGTGGGCGCGCACCGCGCGGAAACGATGGTGCCTGGCCATCCGGTCGTCGCCCTCCAACTCCTCAAGGAGCAGCAGACCGGCCCTCGGTCCCTCGGTCATGGCGACGGCGACGGCCCGGTTGAGCGTGACCATCGGGTTGGGCGTGAGCCGTTCGAGGATCTTGTAGAGGATCGCGATCTGCGTCCAGTCGGTGTCCTCGGGGTCGGCCGCCTCGGCGTGCACGGCCGCGATGGCGGCCTGGAGCTGGTACGGGCCCAGACCGGAGCGCGACATGGCCCCGGTGACCAGTGCCGTGCCCTCCGCGATCGCGGCGGCGTCCCAGCGAGACCTGTCCTGTTCGGCCAGGGGAATCAACGCGCCGTCGGCACCGGTCCTCGCGGGTCGCCGCGCCTCGGTCAGCAGCATGAGCGCCAGCAGCCCGGCCACCTCACCGTCGTCGGGAAGCCGCCGCAGCACCGCGCGCGTCAGCCGTACGGCCTCGCGGGTCAGGTCGGTCCGGTGCAGGTCGGGGCCGCAGGTGGCGGTGTAACCCTCGTTGAAGATCAGATAGAGCACCTGGAGGACCACGCGCAGCCGTTCGGCCCGCTCGTGCTCCGGCGGCTCCTCGAAACGCGCGCCCGCAGCCCTGATGCGCTGCTTGGCCCGGCTGATGCGGGGCGCCATGGTCGCCTCGGGGACGAGAAAGGCACGGGCGATCTCCGCGGCGGTGAGCCCGCCGACCGCGCGCAGGGTCAGCGCCACCTGGGAGCCCGGCGTCAGCGCGGGGTGGCAGCACAGGAACAGCAGGGTCAGGGTGTCGTCCCGGTCACCCCACGAGTGCTCGTCGGGCCCCGGCACGACCTCGGGGAGCTGCGCCGCGACGGTGGCCTCGCGGCGGCGCCTGGCCTGCTCGGCGCGGAGCAGGTCGACCAGGCGGCGGGAGGCGACGGTCGTCATCCACCCGCGCGGGTTGTCGGGGACCCCTTCGACCGGCCACTGCTGCGCCGCGGCCAGCAGCGCCTCCTGGACGGCGTCCTCGCAGAGCCCGAAGTCGTCGTACCTGCGGGCGAGCGTGCCGAGAACCTGCGGCGCGAGCGAGCGCAGCAAGTCCTCGAATCCGTTCGCGGCTGTCATGCCCCTCCGCTCACCTCAGGGCTGTCCGGCCTCCAGTGTCACACCGGGCTTCCCGCGGAGAACATGATGGGCCGGACCTCGATGCCGATGCCGGGTACGGAGGCGTCCGGGATCATCGCGGCCAGTTCGAACGCGCGCTCCCTGCTCTCGCAGTCGATCATGTAGAAGCCCGCGAGGTACTCCTTGGTCTCCAGGTAGGGGCCGTCGGAGACCACCGGGACACCGCCGTTCACCCGGACGACGGCGCTGGTCGAGGGACCTTCGAGCACCTGGTGACCGACCAGCTCGCCGGACTCCTCGACCGCTTTGATGAACGGCTGGTGGCCGTTCATGATCTCCTTGCGTTCCTCCTCGGTCAGCGAGTCCCAGATCTCGGGGTTCATGTGCATGATCAGCAGGAACTTCACGGGGTTCTCCTCTCGGCCCGTACCGGCTTTCCACGGTGAGGTCGGAGACGGCGTCGAATTCTTGACTCCCCGGCGCAAGATCTGAGAACCCGTTCCGACCTCTCAGTGAGAGGTAACCCTATCTGTCACCTCCTCACCAACGGGACGCATCCACGAAGAGGAGCCCAATATGTCCGTCAGTAATACGGAGGAGACCGAGCCAAAGGCGACAAGGCGCACCTGGATGGGGCTGGCGGTGCTGGCGCTGCCCACGCTGCTGGTCGCGCTGGACATGAACGTTCTGTTCCTGGCGTTGCCGAGGTTGACCGCCGAGCTGGGCGCCGACAGCGTCGAACAGCTGTGGATCACCGACGCCTACGGGTTCATGGTCGCCGGACTGGTGATCACGATGGGCACGCTCGGCGACCGGATCGGGCGGCGCAAGTTGCTGCTGACCGGGGCGGTGTTCTTCGCGATCGCCTCACTGGCCAGCGCCTACGCGCCCAACCCGACGGTGCTGATCGCGGCCAGGACGGTGCTGGGCATCGCGGGCGCGACGGTGATGCCGTCCACCCTGGCCCTGATCACCAACATGTTCCGCGACGGCCAGGAGCGTGGCAAGGCCATCGCCGTGTGGGCCACCTGCAACTTCACCGGCGCCGCGCTCGGCCCGGTGGTCGGCGGCATCCTGCTCGACCACTTCTGGTGGGGGTCGGTGTTCCTGATGGCCCTGCCGATCATGGTGGTCGTGCTCATCGCCGGGCCGCTGGTGCTGCCGGAGTTCCGCCCGCCGCAGGCCGGACGGCTCGACCTCACCAGCGTCCTGCTGTCCATGCTGGCGATCCTGCCGATCGTGTACGGGATCAAGACTCTCGCCACCGGGAACGGCACGGCCACCGTGTCCGTCGTGGCGATCCTGGTCGGCCTGGTGTTCGCGATCGTCTTCGTCCGCCGCCAGCTCCGCCTGGAGAACCCGCTGCTCGACCTGCGCCTGTTCACCCGGCGCTCGTTCGCCCTGGTCGTGCTCGCGCTCTCGCTGGCCGGGATCGTGATGGCCGGCGTCGGCCTGCTGGTCACCCAGTTCCTGCAGAGCGTGCTCGGCTACTCCCCGCTGGTCTCGGCCCTGTGGTTCGCGCCGATGGGCCTTGCGGTCGCGGTCGGCACGATGGTCACCCCGGCCTTCACCAAGTCCCTCAAGCCCAGCGTCGCCATCGCCGGTGGCCTGGCGGTCTCCACGCTCGGCGCCGCCGTACTGATCGTGGTGAACTCGACGTGGGGGCCGGTGCCGGTCGTGATCGGCATCGCGATCCTGGCGGTGGGCACCGGGCCGCTCTTCACGATCGGCACCGGGCTGGTCGTCGGTTCGGTCCCGCCCGAGCGCGCGGGCTCCGCGGCGGCCATGTCGGAGACCGCGAACTTCCTCGGTGGCGCGCTCGGCCTGGCCCTGCTCGGCACGATCGGGGCGGCCGTCTACCAGCACCAGATGACCGGGGCCGTCCCCGAAGGGGTGCCCGCGGCGGCGGCGGAAACCGCCCGCGAGACCGTCGCGGGGGCCTCCTCCGTCGCGGCGAGCCTGCCCGCCGACCAGGCCGGCGAACTGCTGCGGCAGGCACACGGCGCCTTCACCGCGGGCCTCAACGCGGCCGGTGTGCTCTCCACCGTCATCTTCGGTCTCTTCGCCGTTCTGGCCGCGGTCTTCTTCCGCAGGGCGGGCGGTGAGCAGAGCTGACCACGCCCCGAGTCCCCGGTCCGCCGTGTCGGGCGGACCGGGGCCCGGACAGCCGTCTCACACCGGCGCGCCCACCTGACCACCGCCGGGCCTGGCCCGCCGGGCGCCGCCCGCCGTACCGAACCGGCGCATGACGGGTCCCTCGAACAGACGGAACGTCAGCCACGACACCAGAAGCGTCACGGCGAACAGCAGCGCGCTGATGGCGAGGGCGACCGGGGTCGGCCACGCCTCGCCCGCGCCGAGCAGGTCGTGACCGGTGATCAGGATCAGCCGGTGCCACATGTAGAAGGCGAAGGACACCTCGCCGAGCCACACCCACACCCGCCCGGAAAGGCCGGTGCGCCTGCCGTCCCGGTCGGCGACGGCGCCGTTGGCGATGACCAGCCCGAGCGGGACGCACAACGCCGCGACGAAGGCGTAGGTCGGCGGGATCAGCGGGGTCAGCGCGTAGACGACCACGCTGAGCAGCACGGACCCGGTGTAGCCGAGGGGGATCCTCCTGCCGGTCAGCACCATCTGGGCGAGGAGGATGCCGAAGACGAAGTCCAGCATCCGCACCGGCGGGAAGTGGTAGACGAACCAGGTCTCCCACTCGGTCACCCCGAGGATCGGGTACGGCTGCTGCGCGGGCAGCAGGCCGGAGGCGAGCGGGACCAGGAAGATCACCGCCACCACGCCGACGGCCCACATCCACAGCCGTTCCGGCCTGATCCTGCGCACGAGGCCGAGCAGGAAGGGGAAGCACAGGTAGAAGAACGCCTCACAGGAGAGCGACCACGCCACCGGGTTGACGCCGGTGATGGTCCGCGCCTGCGGGAAGAACGCCTGCAGCAGGAACAGGTTGCGTACGGCGTCCGCCAGGCCGACGGCGTTTCCCACCAGCAGGGTGATGACCAGGACCGCGGCGAGGAAGGTCAGCACGTGGTTCGGATAAATCTTGAAGAAACGCCGCCGCCAGAACCTCCGCGGCGTGTCGTCGGGGCGCGCCGACCAGGTCAGCACGAATCCACTGAGCACGAAGAAGAAACCGACACCCGCTCCTCCGCCGAGGGCGAGCATTTTGAAGAGCATCGGGTGAGAGGCGCCGGAGGCGAAAATCCCCTCGACCATCACGTGCAGGGCGAAGACCATGGTTGCGGCGACGAATCGCATTCCCGTGAGTGAGGGAAGACGAGACGGAAGTCCGGTTGGGCGGGGTTCTGACAGGCTCGACGACTCGACCATGTGGCGCGACTCCAAACAGGCCCCCTCCCGTTCGGCGGGGGAGAGCCGGTGTGCGGTTGGTGCGAACTCTCCGTGCCGTTCCGACGGCCGGGCGGGGTTTTTCGAGTGCGAGGTCCGGTTACCGACGGCAGGGCTCTGAGCAGGGACTTCTCTCAGGTCTTCCAATCCGGTACGGCATGGTGACGCCTCCTCATGGCCTTCTCCGTGGCCCCTTCGCGGCCCTTTCGCGGCTCTTTCCGTGTGCGGGCGCTCGATGGCCCGGCACACCCGTCGCGGCACCCGTCCCCGATCCGGGCCGTCCGCGAGGAGCCGTCCTCACGGATATGTCGGAGCCGGGGTCGCGTTCTTGACGTCCGCCGTCGTTCTTTTCGGGCTTCACAGCATTTTCAAAGAAATCGGGCCGGAGAAGTTGTGGCACTGTCAAGGAACCGCGGTCGGTTCCGACCTTTGAGCGGGAGGAAATCTCCGCCGGGAGACCGGGGCCCGCCCCGGCCCGTCGACTTTCGGGAGAGTGACCGCCGATGACCGCCACGCAGGAAGTAACTCCAGGAAACCTCTCGTCGCTGACCGGCCTGCGCGCCGTCGGCATGCTGTTCGTCTTCGTCGCCCACGGCGCCGCGGCCTCGGTGTTCGCCGACAAGGGCGTCGCCGCCGGTTACAACACCCTCATCGACAACGGGGTCCTCGGCTTCCTCGCGGTCTCGTTCTTCTTCGTGCTCAGCGGGTTCGTGCTGACCTGGTCGGCCAGGCCGGGCGCGCGCCGCTTCTGGCGGCGGAGGCTGCTGCGCGTCTTCCCCAACCACCTGGTGGTGCTCGTCGTCTCGGCGCTCACCTTCGTCGCGGCGGGGGAGACGATCAGGCTCGTCCCGGCGGTCGCGAACGTGTTCCTGGTGCAGAACTGGTGGCCGGACGCGGACCTGATGTACTACCAGCTCAACGGCCCCACTTGGACGCTCTCCGTCGAGCTGCTCTGCTACGCGGCCTTCCCCCTGCTGTACGCGCTGGTCAACCGGATCAAGCCGGGCAGGCTGTGGTTCTGGTTGGCGGGCGTCGGGCTGCTGGCCCTGGCCATGCCGCTGCTGAGCGAACCGTTCCTGGCCGGGTACGGCCCGAGCAAGGTCTTCGGGGTCGGCTCGTGGCCCCAGCAGTGGTTCCTGTACTTCTTCCCGATCACCCGCTCGCTTGAGTTCGTGCTCGGCATGATCCTGTGCAGGATCGTCCAGACGGGCCGCTGGGTCCGCGTCCCGGTCGTGGTCTCGGCGCTCTGCGTGCTGGCCGTCTACGTCGTGCTGTACTTCCTGCCGCAGAACTTCGTCTTCGCCGCGCTTTATCCCATCCCGATGGCCCTGCTCATCGGCTCGGTGGCGACGTCGGACCTCGCGGGCCGTTCCAGGGTGATGAACAGCAGGCTGATGGTCAGGCTCGGCGACCTCTCCTTCGCGTTCTACATCGTGCACATCCCGGTGCTGTTCTCGGTGCACGCCGCGTTCGCCGGGGAGTGGGTCGGATACGCCAACCACTACACCCGGACCCAGTGGAACACCCCGACCGGGATCGCCTTCCTCGTCGGCGCCTACCTGCTGTGCGTGCTCGCGGCCTGGGTCCTGCGGACCGTGGTCGAGATCCCGGCGATGCGCCGCTGGGGCGGGAGCCGTACGCGGGGGACGTCCGGCCTGTCGCGGCCGAAGGCCCCGGGGCCGCAGCTCCAAGCGTGAACACCGTCGACCGTCACCCCTCCAGGAGAGAACCGATGACCGACGCGACCTATCCGACGCTGTCCTATCCGATGCGGCGCACCTGCCCGTTCGAACCGCCCCCCGGCTACGCCGAACTGCGCGAGCGCCCGACGATATCCAAGGTCAGGCTGCCGACCGGTGCCCTGGCCTGGGCGGTCACCCGCTACCGGGACGTCAGGGCGATGCTGGCCGACCCGAGGTTCAGCTCGGACATGCGCCACCCCGGCTTCCCCGTCCTGTACGAGCACCAGGTGCCCGCGCCGGAGTTCTCGACCTCGCTGATCGGCATGGACGCGCCGGAGCACACGATCGCCCGGCGGGCCGTGGCCGGGGAGTTCACCGTCCAGCGGCTGCGCCGGCTGCGGCCACGTGTCCAGGAGATCGTCGAGGAGCACGTCGAACGCATCCTGGAGGGGCCGCGCCCGGTCGACCTGGTGCGGGCCTTCGCCGACCCGGTCCCGCTCATGGTGATCTGCGAACTGATCGGCGTGCCGTACGCCGACCGTGACTTCTTCCTCAAGATCTCCTCGACCGTGATGAACGCGCCCTCGCCCGAGGAGGGCGGGCGTGCCATGGTCGAGTTGACGGACTATCTGGACGCGCTGGTCGGCGACAAGGAACGCGACCCGACCGACGACGTGATCGGCAGGCTGGCGGCCAGGCCGGGGGAGCCGGGCGTCCCCGGGCACAAGGACCTCGTCGGGATGGCCTTCATGCTGCTGATGGCCGGGCACGAGACCCCCGCGAACATCATCGCGCTCGGCACCCTGCTGCTGCTCGAACACCCCGACCAGCTCGCCGCGCTCCGCGCCGACCCGGCGAGGACCCCGGCGGCCGTCGAGGAACTGCTGCGGTACTTCACGATCGCCGAGATCGCCACCTCCCGGGTCGCGACCGAGGACGTCGAACTCGGCGGCGCCGTCATCAGGGCGGGGGAGGGCGCCCTGGCCCTCATCACCGGGGCCAACCGGGACCCGGACCAGTTCGCCAGGCCGGACGAGTTCGACATCGGCCGCGGCAACCACCACCACGTGGCGTTCGGCTTCGGCGGCCACCAGTGTCTCGGTCAGCACCTGGCGCGCCTGGAGCTGCAGATCGCCTTCGACACACTGTTCGCGCGGATCCCCGGCCTGCGGCTCGCCGAACCGGTCGAGGCGCTGCGCTTCAAGGACGAGGCCATCAACTACGGCGTCTTCGAGCTCCCGGTCACCTGGTGATCGCCGTCGGACCCCGGCCGCGCCGCCCGAGCAGGCGGCGCAGCGCGGTCGGGGTGTGACCAAGGTGCTCGCGGACGGTCCTGGTCAGGTGGGCCTGGTCGGCGAAGCCGAGGTCGGCGGCGAGGGCGGCGAGACCATGCGCCGTGCCCTCGCCGCTTTCCATGTTTTCTATGTGTCGCAGCACCCGGCCGACACGGACCCGGTTGCGGTATCGCGTCAGTGAGACGCCCATCTCCCGGGAGAAGACACGACTCAGCCGGTACGGCGAGGCGCCCAGGAGAGCCGCCAGCGGGCACAGCCCGGCCGCGTCGGGGTGGTCCGTGACGATCGCCTCACGGGCCGCCGCGACGAGTGCCCGGTCGGCGAGGTTGGTCGGACGGCCCTGACGGTGGCCGGTGGCCGCGGCGACCAGCCCGAGCAGCTCCTCGGTGAGCGCGTAGTCAACGTCGCCGCCGCGCGCCGCGGCGAGCAGCCGCCGGTGGGCCAGGTCGACCCGGGCGTCCACGTAGACCGTCGTGCCGGTCCACGGCCCGTCCCACAGACGCGGGGAGACGACCACGGAGGTGCACAGGTCACCGCCCGCCGGATGGGCGAACCGCTCCTCCTCACCCGGCGCCGCGAGGTAGGCCATCGTCGGGTCCAGGTCGGCCTCGACGCCGTCGGCCCACCGCCTGAACCTGCCGCGCCGTACCAGGACCAGCCGGTGTGCCCCGCCGGGATCGGGCTCCGACCAGCGGGTGTGGTGGGCGCGGCAGGTCACCGTGGACACGGCGAAGTGGGGGCGGACGGCGAGGGGCACGGCGGACAGCACGGGGGGACGTTACCCGGCGGGTGCGACAGAAACGGCCCGCAAGAATCTTCAAGACCATAACCGGCATAGGCGGGAAGCTGGTTACGTAAACGACGACCACAGGAGCCACGATGACCGCTCTCGCGGGACCGACCGCCATCATCATCGACTGCGCCGACCCCCGGGCGCTCGCCGAGTTCTACGGCAAGGCCACCAGCTGGAGGATCACCTACAGCGACGACGAGACCGCCTACCTCGGGGACGGCCCGATCCAGCTCGCCTTCCAGCGGATCGAGGACTACCGGGGCCCGGGGTGGCCCGACGCGGCCAAGCACGCCCACCTGGACTTCAGGGTCGCCGACGTGGAGGCCGCGACGAAGGAACTGCTCGCGCTCGGCGCGACGAGGCCCGGTTTCCAGCCGGGTGGGGACGGCTGGACGGTCCTGGCCGATCCCGAGGGGCACCCCTTCTGCATCAGTGCCGGCTGAGGCTCCCTCAGCCGGGGGCGGGGACGTGCGAGGCGTAGAGCGCGCGGAGCAGGTGGTTGAGCCGCTCGCGATCACGCCGGTCCAGCACGTGCAGGAAGCGGTCCTGCTCGGCCGCCGCCGTGACGGCGAGGGCGCCGAGCAGGGCGTTCCCGCCCTCGGTGAGGGCGACCGTACGGCGGCGCCGGTCGGTCTCGTGCGTCCTGCGCTCGACGAGCCCCCTGGCGGCCAGGGAGTCGAGGACCGGCACGATGTTGCGGGCGTCCACGGCGACCAGCTCGGCCAGGCGCCGCTGGCCGATGGGCCCCTGCGCGCCGAGCGTCGCGAGGACGACGTACTGGGCCTGGGTGAGGTCGTGGCCCGTCAGGAAGGCGGCCCACGACCGCGCCGCCAGCGACCCCAGCCGCGCCAGCAGGAAACCCGTGCCCCGCTCGAAGTCACTCACGCGGTCCAGCCTAGCCGATAGACATGTTTCATGTCGTTTGGTAGACATGAAACATGTCTATTGAGGAGCGGCACACCCACGTGCCGATCGCCGGATCCCCGCTGCACGTCGTCGAGACGGGCGACCCCCTGGGCAGGCCGGTGCTGTTCCTGCACGGCTGGCCGGAGTCATGGCGAACCTGGCGGGGCGTGATGGAGGCGGCGGGGACGGACGCCAGGCTCCTGGCCGTCGACCTGCCGGGGATCGGCGACTCCACGGGGCCTGCCCCCGGCGGGTCCAAACTCCGCCTGGCGGGGATGGTGCACGAACTCGTCCTGAGCCTCGGCCTCACCGACCTCACGCTGGTCGGTCACGACGCCGGCGGCATGATCGCCTACGCCTACCTGCGACGGTACGGCGCCGCCCGGGTGGTGATCATGAACACGGTGATCCCCGGTGTGGCCCCCTGGAAGGACGTCCTGGCGAACCCGTACATCTGGCACTTCGGCTTCCACGCCGTGCCCGCCCTGCCGGAGACCCTGGTCAGGGGACGCCAGGCCGCCTACTTCGACTACTTCTACGACGTGCTTTCCGTCGACCCGGCGAGGATCACCCCGGAGTCACGCCGCGCCCACGCCGCCGCCTACGCGCGTGACACGGCGCTCACCGCGGGGTTCGACCTCTACCGCGCCCTCCCCCAGGACGCGCTGGACAACGCGGCCCTCGCCGAGGCGGAACCGGTCGGCACACCCCTCCTCTACCTGCGGGGCGACGGCGAGGGCGGCGACATCACCGCCTACGCCCAGGGCCTCAGGGAGGCGGGCGTCCTGCGGCCGGCCACCGCGCTGATCCCCGGTGTCGGCCACTTCGCCCAGGAGGAGGCACCCGCCCAGGTCTGGAAGCTCATTCACGACTTCACCAGGTGACGGGCAGCTCGCGCACGCCGTAGATCACCGAGTCGACACGCAGACCGAGCTCCTCGACCGGACGGGCCAGAGCGAGGCCGGGGAAGCGGGCGAACAGCCTGGAGATCGCGACCTCAAGCTCGACCCTGGCCAGGTTCTGGCCGAGACACTGGTGCGGGCCGAACCCGAACGCGACATGGAACCTCGGATCACGCCGCAGGTCCAGCCGGTCGGGCTCGGGGAAGGCGCGCTCGTCCCTGTTGGCCGACAGCAGGGAGAGCACCACCCCCTCACCGGCCTGTACGGTCACCCCGCCCACCTCCAGCGGCGCCGTCGCCATCCGCGCCATGGGCCCCTGCGTGATTGTCAGGAACCTCAGCAGCTCAGCCACCGCGGGACGGACGAGAGCCGGGTCGGCGCGCAGCTCGGCGAGCTGCCCGGGATGGTCGAGCAGGGTCAGGACGCTCAGCGCCAGCGCGTTCGCCGTGGTCTCGTGCCCGGCGATCAGGAGCACCCGCGCCATGCCGAGCGCCTCGTCATGGGTGAGCTCGCCGGCGTTCACCCGCGCCGCGATCCTGCTGAGCAGGTCGTCCTTCGGCTCACGCTCCCTGTCGGTCAGGAGCCGGTCGAGATAGACGGCGATCTCGGCGAAGGCGGGCCCCGCGACCTCGGGCGGGTTGGAGGACAGGATGGCCGCGCTACGGGTCTGGAAGAAGGCGTGGTCCTCGTACGGCACGCCGAGGAGCCCGCAGATCACCAGCGTCGGCACCGGCAGGGCGAAGCGCCGGACCAGGTCGGCCGGGCCGCCGTCCTTCTCCAGGTCGTCGAGCAGGCCGTCGACCACGCCCTCGATCGTCGGCCGCATCGTCTCGACGCGCGGGACGCTGAACTCGGAGGTGAGCATCCGCCGCAGCCGTCCGTGCTCGGGGTCGTCCATCCGGGTGAACGACAACTCACCCGGCTTGGCGCCGGGCAGCAACTGGGGGAAGCCGGCGAGCCTGTCGTCGGCGCTGATCCGGGGGTCGGCCAGTACGGCCCGGACGTCGGCGTGACGGCTCAGCACCCAGTGCTCCTCGCCGTCGGCGAAGTGAAGGCGGCAGGGTGGCTCCCCGCGGAGCTCGGCGAGTTCCGCGGGGACGCCGTACGGGTCCGGTCGGTGGATGGGAAACGTACGTGCGGTGGGCCGGTCCATGGTGCCCCTTCCTCACAGGCGGGAGGCAGTGTCCCTCAGTCAACCGGCTCGAATCATATGCAGCCGGTAATGCCTGGAGAAGGGGCGAAAAAAACAGAGCATTTTCCGATAAATGGACTTGAAAGGGGCGGCTTTTCTGTTCTCTCTTCCTGACACCCGGGAGCAGGTTCGTACGGTTGGTGCGTCTACGGTACGGGCGCGGCATGGAGCGCCCGGATCGCTCGGTTCAGCCGGTCACACGGCCTTGAGGCAGTGCTCCTCGACGGTCTCCAGCTGCCTGGCGTAGATCTCGCGCAGCCCTTCCCAGCCGTGGTCACGCGCCTTCTTCCCACGGATTGGACCCACCGGGTATCCGTCGAGAAGGTGTTCGGCGACGTTGAAGCACAGGTGCCACCCGGCCGCGACCTCCGGCATCCACCTGCGCTCCTTGAGCGTGTGCCGCAGCGTTAATCGTGTCCCGGAGCCGAGCGCGGCCAACTCCCAGCGCAGCCGGTCACCGCCCCAGGTGTATTCGAGCAGAGTCGGCGGTTCCGCGCGGCTCACGAACTCGGACATCCCCGCGGAGATCCCCGGCCCGTCGTCGAGCATCGTCAGCGTCGTCTCACCGACCGTCCCGAGGTCCCTGTCGGCGGTGTAGGGAGACCATTCACCCAGTTGGGCGGGGTCTGTGAGCGCTGCCCACACGCTCTCTGGTGAGTGCCGCAGGTCCCGGACGAAGACGAGAGTCCACCGTCCCCCGTCGGTCTGATAGCCGACCTCGGAGTTCGTCACTGCTCCTCCTGGTTGTCGAGATGGCGTTCAAGGGCGTCGAGATGCCGCTCCCACAGCCGGCGGTACGGCGCGAGCCACTCATCGAGCGCCTCGAACCGCCTGGGCTCGATCCGGTAGATGCGCTGCTGCGCAGCCGTACGACAGGAAATGAAACCGGCCTCCCTCAACACCTTCAGATGCTTGGACATGGTTGGCTGACTGACCGCGAGCACGTCAACAAGCTGCCCGACACTGCTCTCCGCCCTGAGCAGCCGATCGAGGATCCGTCTCCTCGTCGGCTCAGCAAGCACAGCGAACACATCCACAGGCACCCCCCAAATATGCCTCGCCGGGAATATACCTGACAAGCCCTACGGCAAGGCATGAGACGAACGACGGCCATCCAAAGGGTGAAGTGCTGGTTTCCGTGCGAGGTGTCCGTTTTCTAGACTGTCAAGCGGCCTTATTGAGTTGTCCTAAAACCTTCTGTATTTGACGCTCTTCAGTCGACTGAGCCGAGTTCGAACCAGATCACCGCCCGACGGAGTCACGGTGGAACCTCCACAAAATGGCAAGGCCATCGACGAGCGCAAGTCCGCGACCGCTCATGGCACCCGGTGCTGGATCCCTCCGCAGGAGGTTTCGGGTGCCCGAACCCTGCTTCGATCACGCTCTCGTTGGCTCTTGGGCGGGGTGCATGGGGAGGGATCGAGATGAGGGCGGCATTCTCGGTCCGATGGGAACCGGTGCGCCCAGAACCGTCGACCCCGGTCGGGTCGATACGTTATCGACGCCAGATGAGCGGACGTGCCCGCCGGTGCCCGGTCGCTGGTCACAGCAGAGACATCGACCAGTGATCGGAGGGCGCTCCTGCGGACGTGGCACCTTCCTGCTCTTGATCATTTGGCAAGGAAAGGCGAGGCCATCACGGGCGTGACCTTCCCACAGAGCCAGCGCGAGCCTGACGCGACGCCGTGATCATGATGCCATCAGGACACGATCGAATCTGCTTTCTGGTCGGCGGATGCCTCTGGAGGATGCGAAGGGGGGCGGGCAGGAAGCTCATCGGTGTCGCCAACGAGCCAGCGCAGGAACCCGATGATGTGGGCGTTCATGTCGGAGCCCACTGCGGCGACGGCCTCTTTGGCTCGTTGATGGAGCTCTCGGTCCGGGCGGCAGACCACAGAAGCGTTCTTGTGCTTGTTGGGCATGGAACTAACGTTTCACGGTGGCTAGCCACCGTGAACAGGCAGTACGCTAGCCACCGTTATTTCGAGGCTGCATTGGCGGTCGGCGGTCACTGGGTCCGCCACCACCGGCTCCCCCCGACGGCCAGGAGACCACGTGCGTGACAGAAGGATGGTGGATCTATTCGCCGGGCCGGGAGGACTGGATGTGGCCGCGCGTCGACTCGGTATTTCCGGGATCGGCATCGAGTGGGACTCGAACGCCTGTGAGACCCGTCGGAAGGCCGCCTTGCAAACGATGCAAGGCGACGTGCGTCTGTTCGAGCCCTCGAAATTCAAAGAGGCCACCATCCTCGCAGGTGGTCCGCCATGCCAGACGTACACCGTCGCAGGTAACGGCGCAGGGCGCCGCGCGTTGGATACCGTACTCGGTTTCGCTAGACGTATGGCGGGAGGCGAGGACGTCACCTCAGACCTGAGGATGCTCGCGGATGAGCGCACGGGCTTGGTGCTGGAGCCGCTGCGGTGGGCGCTTATGGCGCTGCAGGCTGGTCATCCCTATGAAGCGGTGATACTGGAGCAGGTGCCAGCCGTACTGCCGGTTTGGAAGGCGGTGGGCGAGATCCTCGAAGGAAAAGGCTATTCGGTGGCTTGCGGTGTTCTTCGCACTGAGGAGTACGGGGTACCGCAGACACGCCGTCGTGCCATATTGATCGCTCGCCTCGTAGGAAAGGCCATCCTGCCGGCACCGACGCATCGTCCGTACCGGAAGGGGGTCTCCCGAAGCAAGGGGGATCCAAAGTTGTCTCCGTGGGTGGCGATGGACGACGTCATCGAACGATCGGAGCCTTTCGTCGTGGTCTCCAACTACGGTACCGGAGGTGATCCTAAGGCCCGCGGTCGTCGTTATTCCACCGAGCCGGCCGCCACCGTTACCGGGAAGGTCTCTCGCAATCGAGTCGTCTCTCTCAATGGTGCGGAGCTGAACCGCTTCACTCATGCCGAAGCGGGGCGGCTGCAAACTTTTCCTGTTGACTTTCCTTGGGCGGGCCGCGACATCGCTCAGCAGATAGGCAACGCCGTTCCCCCTCGCCTCGCCATCCATGTTCTGGCGGCCGCACTCGACATTGGTGGAGATGTCCTGGATGAGGCCCTTTCGGAGACAACGACATGGCGGGACCCTCTCTGGAGGGAGAGTAAGGTGATCTCTGCGGTAGAGCCTCGGCACCTACTCAGTGTCACCGCTTGACATCGGATTTCACTGTCAAGCCGGTCGGCCTCACGGATAGCCTGTGCTCGGCGGCCCGTTTCCGCAGGACCACCTCTGACGAGTTCGCCGAAGTCACCTCTGATGCACGTTGCGGTGCGACGGTCGCGATAGATCCCATACGGTGAGCTCATGGCAGTTGAAAGACCGACTCGGGCGTCCAGTGAGAGCGTTCGCAAAAGCATGCAGGCCAATCGGGGTCGCGACACCAAGCCGGAACTGGCTCTGCGACGCGCGGCTCATGCGCTCGGCCTTCGCTATCGGGTTTCCACTCGTCCACTACCGGCCATCCGTCGGACGGCCGACATGGTCTTCACCAAGGCCAAGGTTGCGGTCTTCATGGATGGTTGCTTCTGGCATGGTTGTCCCGAGCATCACACCAAGGCGGTGACCAATGCCGATTACTGGTCGGACAAAGTGCACAGAAATCGTGCGCGTGATGCTGAGACCGATCGGATTCTCGTAGCCTCCGGCTGGAGGGTGGTACGCGTCTGGGAGCACGAGGATCCAATCGCATCGGCACAGCGAATCGCCGAAGAGGTACGCCTCGCTTGCTCTCGCTGAAGCCTTCGAGGCTATGGGTTCTGGCGGCGGTAGAAGCCCTAGGATTCCCAGGTTGAAGGATGGATTTGAACGTCGTCGCGGTCTTCTCGTCGGATCCAAGGGCAGCGGAAGGCCGCCACGTTACCAGGATCGCTCCCTCCTTGATCCACAAGAAACCGTGCATTCAAGGATATAGGCATCAATTTTCGGCTTAGGGCACTTTCTGTTCTATTCTGTCCGTTTCGGGTGAAATCGGTGGGGCCCTCTCGTCCGGCTCAGAACTCCTCGACTTCGTCCCGCTCGCGGACCAGACGGTCCCCATGTCCGGGTGGCCAGGGTGCCCATGGCGGACTTCCCCCTGGGCGCCTTGAGCGATCGGTGCCTTGACCTCACTGGCCACGCGCACCATGCCGTCCGAAACTAAGGATCGGAACCGTGTCCGGTCTCTCCGGTGCCCCGTCCTCCCTGTAGGTCGGATCTCCATGTTACGAGGGGGGCTCACTTCTCTAATGCTTCCCGATTCGGAGGCGGTCGGGACTACCATTGCGCTGGTAAATGTCGGTGACGCCCCTTATAGTTGCATGCCCGTGCCGGCTGGTTTGCGCGATGAGGTGCGCTGCGGTGGTGATGCTCACCAAGCGGTTTCGGGATGCCGGGGGCGGCAGCCTTCAAGACCAGGCACGAGAAGCATGGGGTCGTAATGACGGCGCGGCAAGACTGGAAACCGGATTTCGAACTCGCGCAAGAGGTCAAGGGACAGTTCGATCGGGCGATCCTGTCGTATAAGGCGAATCCTAACCTCATCACTGAGCACGCTAATCACGAAGAGTCGATCCGAGTCGGTGGGTACGCCAATCGGACACTCCTTGAGCTTGTGCAGAATGCGGCGGACGCCATGTCCGGTGGGGGGGCGGACCATGTCGGCGCTGGCCGTGTGGAGATCGTCCTCGACATGCGGTCCGCGACGCTGTACTGCGCAAATGCCGGGCGCCCGTTCTCTAAGAGCGGCTTGACGGCGATCGCTCATGCGCACCTCAGCGGCAAACGCGGCGACGAGATCGGACGCTTCGGCCTGGGCTTCAAGTCGGTACTCGCGGTGACCGATGCCCCTCAGGTGTTCAGTCGATCGGTCTCCTTTGAGTTCAACTCGGCCGAGGCCAGGGCTGCGATCATCGGTGTAGGAGCGCCGGTGAAGAGGCTGCCTGTGCTGAGAACCGCCACCTTGCTCGACGCCGGATCCGCGTTCGAGGAAGATCGGGTGCTCGCCGAGCTGGCCGAATGGGCGGTGACGGTCGTCAAGTTGCCTCAAGCTTCGAATCTGACGCGCCTGAAGCAGGAAATCCATGGGTTTCGGTCGGAACTCCTCTTGTTCGTCACCGACGTGCGTGAGGTTCGACTCCGAGTGATTGATGCCGAGGAGGAGTTCAGCGCAAGCCACATCTCCCGAGATCTCGGCGGTGATCGATTCAGAATCGAGGGTTTGGGCGGGATCGGGAATGAGTGGATCGTCAGGAACCGGATGCACTCTCCGTCCCACCAGGCCCGAAGCGAGGTCGGAGAAGCGGTCTCGCGCGACCAGGTCAAGGTCACGGTCGCGATGCCGGTCCGTAATGCGCAGCGCAAGATCGGTGAGTTCTGGTCGTACTTCCCGCTGCAGGACCAGACCTCTGCTTCGGCTCTGTTCAACGCCCCGTGGAGCGTCAACGACGACCGGACGACTCTGCTCAAGAACACTTATAACCGAGAGATTCTGGCAACTCTCTCCGAGATGTTCGTGGAGATGCTCCCCGAGGTCGCGTCGGTTGACGACCCTGCCGCCCACCTCGACTACATGCCTGCGCGTGGCCGTGACCGCGAGGTGCTCTCGTTCGGCGACGATGTCTTCTGCTCGCATGTGCCGAAGCTCGCGGCGCGGCTCGAGATCGTTCCCGATGCTATGGGCAGACGGAGGACCGCTGGAGACCTTCGCCCGCTCGACTTCGGGATCGCCGGTGTTTCGGAGAGGGATCACCAGGACTGGATCAGCTCTCCGAACACAGGAGATGACGTCCCGCATTGGCGCTGCTACGCGACCCAGCAAAGAATCGCCCGTCTACGGCAACTCTGCGCCTTCAGTGTCGCTTCTGAGAACCTGGAGATCAATGCTCGGGATGAGAAGCGAGTACTTGAGGTGATGCCAAGTCGCGGCGTCCTGAGCTGGTTGCGCGAGTGGGCCGAGGGCGCGGACCCCGGTTCATCGGCGAGGGCGTTCGCCTTCGTCCTCCAGCACCCCAAGATCGATGGCATCAACAGCGCGCGAGTGATCCCGACCACACGTGGAATGTGCTCCCTGAAGGACCGGAGCAACGTCTTCATGCGGCGGATCGACGACGTCGACATTGAGGGCGCGAGCTTCATCACCGCAGATTTCCTTGCGATCCCGGGAATCGACAAGAACCTGCGCGACCAGGGGTTCCGCGATCTAGACCCCCTCGCCATCCTCCGAGCGCGTCTCAACAATCTCTCCCTGACCTCTGATGACGAGGACCTGACCAAGTTCTGGGAGGCGGTCCTCAACGTCTCGGCATCAGATGCCGAGAAGATGGTGTCGTCGAAGGAGACGACCGGGTACATCAAGGTCCCGACGCGTGACGGCGGGTGGTCGTGGCCCAGTCAGGTCCTGGACATCGACGGGTTCGGGGACGAGTTCGGTGAGCGTCTGCTGGATCGGCGTCGGTGCGTTCCACAGGTGGCACATGCGGTCGGCGTCGTCCACGGCCCTGTGAAGGAGTACTCGACAGAGGACGAGGTCTTCTTCGAGGACTACCGCCAGTGGGTGTTGGATTTCCTTAACGCCCGGCGAGGACCGGGCGAACGGGAGATCGAGCGGATCGAGTTCGTCCAGAACACAGGCTCCGGTCCGTTCTCGGTCCTCATCATGCTGCGGGACGCAGGCGCGCCTGAGCAGACACGAGAGATGTGGACGACACAACTGCTCAGGTTCAATGATGAGCCCTGGACCGTCGAGGACCTCGATTCCAATCAGACCTATCGGGTCGCCTCGCCGGTTCGATGGGCAGTGGACCGTTCCGGTGTGCTCAAGTCGAACAGAGGCTTCCGGCCTCCGCGAAGGGTCGTGTCGGCCACGCTCGTCGAGTTCGAGGACCTGCTCCCCCTCTACCGAGGTCCTCGACACGTCGAGGACGTGCTGAAGCTGCCCAGCGAGCTGGCCCAAGTACCGTCGGATGTGTTGCGGGAAGCCCTCGAAGCGGACCTCTTCCCGTCTCGTGTCAAGAACCGCACCTTGACGGCGTTCATCATCGCCGCGAGCAGAATTATGTCCCCGCAGGAGCATCCGTTGCGTATCCCAGCCCGTATCGGGAAGGGAGTAGAGTCTCGGCGGCCGGATTTGGTCTATATCGCGACAACCGACGAGGAACAGCGTTTCCTGACAGCTCGTCAGAAGCCCTACCTCAGGGCGGAGAGCGACGACATCTCCGCTCTGGAGGCCGTGGGATGCCGCAGATTTGAGGACAGCTTCTCCTTCTCCATGCTGATCGAGGGGCAGCAGGACGGTGAACGGATCATCGACCTGTACACCGGGCTTCGCTCGACCTTCGGAGTGGACAAGGTCATGAACGCCATCGTCGCAAGGGCTGTGCATCTCGCCAAGCGCGTGACCACCGAGGACGGTGTGGAGGACCAGTCGCTCGACTGGCACCTCGATGGACTTGCGCTGGTCGTGCGAGCAGACCTTGGAGAACGGAAAGTCTTGGAGGTCGTCAACGAGGCGTTCGACCTGAGGCTGTCCAACGCCGAACTGAGCGAAGTGCTGCAGACGGGGTTGGACCAGCGTCTTGAGCAGCAGCGCCAGGCCGCGAAGGCGGCCGTGACCAACGCGGATCGTCTGGAAGTGTTCTTCGGGAACGATACTCTCCGGGAGGCGCTGCCCAAGGGCCTCTGGTCGGCGCTTGAGGCACAGGGGCTGGTGGACGAATCGGCCTCTGTCGCAGAACTCTTCCTCACCGTTTACGGAAGCGATTCGATCCGGTTGCTCGCAGACCAGTTCCGCAACGAGGGGTACACGGACGTTCCCGCCAACTGGGCCGGAGGAGCACCGACCATCGCGTGGCTCCGAAGAATGGGGTTCGGCGCTGAGTACGCTGGCCAACGGAGCCAGCGTCAGGACGATGAGTTCGTCGTTCCCGGGGCCGTCAAACTGAACCCCCTGCACACCTTCCAGAAGGAAATCAGCGCTCAGTTGAGGGACGTCCTGACTCTCAAGGAGTCGAACGGCAACTCGCTCAAGGCAATGGTCGAGCTTCCCACCGGTGCAGGAAAAACGCGAGTGGCTACAGAGACGGTCCTGCGGTTGTTCACTAGTGACGTTCTGCATGGACCGGTGCTTTGGATCGCGCAGTCCGCTGAGCTCTGTGAGCAGGCGGTGCAGACCTGGAGCACGGTATGGCGCGGCCTCGGTGACGAGCGCCCGCTGACGATCGGCAGGCTTTGGGAGAACAACTCAGTCCATGAGCCGGACACCGAATTCAGTGTCATCGTCGCCACGGACGCGAAGCTGGACGTGATCATTGAGAGTCCGGAATACGAGTGGTTGAGCAACGCGTCCGTGGTGATCGTCGATGAAGCTCACCGAGCCGGAAGCTCGCCCAGGTACACAAGAATCCTGAGATGGCTCGGCGTGGACGGGCGCAGTTGGGAGCGACCTCTCGTCGGCCTCTCTGCTACGCCGTTCAAGGGTTCGGTGAGCGATGGGACTGAGACGAAGGAACTGGCCGCACGGTTCGGACATCGCAAGATCAAGGCTTTTGGAGGAGCCAACGCCTATCGGGAACTCTCCCGTATCGGTGTGCTCGCTCGCGTCCAACACGAGGTGCTTCCGGGAATCGACGTCGCTTTGGACGCCAACGAGCTGGCCAATGTCCGGAGGCAGCGTAAGCTCGAGCCACAGGTTCTTGATCGCATCGGTCGAGACCAAGCGCGCATGGCGGCCCTCGTGAGCCACATCATGCAGCAGGACCGGGAATGGCCGATCCTCGTGTTCACCCCGAACGTGCTCTCCGCACAGGTGCTCGCGGCGACTCTGCGTTATCGCAAAGTCGAGGCCGCAGCGGTGAGCGGACAGACCGGTCGCCAAGCGCGCAGGGACATCATCGAGCGTTTCAAATCAGGTGAGATTCGTGTGCTCGCCAACTGCGATCTGTTGATCCAGGGATTCGACGCTCCCGGTGTCCGGGCTCTCTACATCGCACGCCCGACGTTCAGCCCGAGCGCTTATATCCAGATGGCTGGCCGTGGTCTTCGCGGCCGGCAGAACGGTGGCGAGGAGGAATGCCTGATCGTCGACATCGCCGACAATTTCGGTGCGGTCAATGACTTCCTCGGATATCGCGAGTACGAGGAACTCTGGCTGGAGCAAGGCGTATGATCCTCGTTCCGGACCTCGCCGACATCGAGGCGACGGCCACGAGCGATGCCGAGCGACGTGTTGCGCGTCTCCTGAGCGCGATCGACGCTCCAGGAGCCGTCGCGTTCCACTCAGTGACATTACGAACCCACGAGACCAAGCAGCAGGCGGAGGCGGACTTCGTCGTGTTGTGGGAGGACGTCGTCGTTCTGGTGGAGGTCAAGGGCGGCGGAGTGAGCAAGCACGACGGCCTCTGGTACACCGTCGACCGACGCGGCGACTGGAAGAGACTTCGTGAATCTCCGATGCGGCAGGCGCAGTCGGCCATGCACGCGTTGCGAGCGATCCTTCACGAAGAAGGCGTCGGCTGGTACGTGAGCGAGGCGGTCGTCATCACGCCCGACATAGACGCCCCTCCTCCGGCGGTCGAGTGGAAGGGGAGTCACTGGTGGGCCAAGGAGGAGATGAGCATCGCGGCCATGACCGCGGCCTTCGAGACCGTCGTCGACGGAACGAAGACGGCACCGTACGGAGCGAAGGTCGCGCGTCTCGACCATCTACGGGCGCGCCTGTTCGGTGAGTTCACCCGAATGCCCGTGATCGATGCTCAGCGTGGAGCCGTACTCGAGGAGCAGAATCGCGCGACGGACGACCAGGCGCGCGTGCTGTCCGCGCTTGCGCGCAATCAGCGCATGATGGTGATCGGAGGGGCAGGCACCGGGAAGTCTCTCGTCTTGGCCGAGGCCGCGAAGCAGGAGGCCGGTGAGGGCAGGTCCGTTCTGATCACCTTTCATTCGCTGGCGCTGGTGGACTTCTTCTCTCCACGTATTACAGGTCGTGCGATCGACCTCTGTCCCTTCGCGGAGCTCGGCGGTGAGACGAAGTACGATGTCGTCCTCGTCGACGAGGCACAGGACCTCATGAACGCCGACGGAATGGACGCACTGGATGCTGTCATCAAGGGAGGGCGCACTGGTGGCCGGTGGCGGATGTTCCTCGATCCCAATAACCAGGCGCACGTCGATGGTTCCTTCGACCCGGATGTCTACGAACTCGTGTCCGATGAGGCACTGCTCCTCGACCTTAATCGCAACGTCCGCAACACCAGGGCGATCGTCCATGTCGTTCAGGAGTACCTGGAGGCTGACATCGGAGATCCTGGAATCGTCAATGGTGAGCGGGTGCAGTGGAGATGGGCCGATGCCAAAGCCGATGTGGCAGCCGCGGAGAGCATAGCGCGTGAGCTCGTCGGTGATGGTGCCCGGCGCAAGGAGATCTGGATCATCAGGGTCACGTCCGACGCGATTCCCTTTCGGAGCGCCGAGGGTTTCACCGTTACCAGCCCGCGCTACGCGAAGGGACTGGAGGCAGAGCACGTGGTCGTCTGCGACCTACCCGAGGTCTATGACGAGCATGGGCTTGCCAGGTTATACGTGGCCGTTACCAGACCACGGGTCACGCTTCATGTCGTCGCGTCCAAGGAGGACAAACGGCGGCTCCAGGAGCTCATCCGGAAGCAGGTCGGAAAGTGAACCTCACCGAGGCGCAGCGCGCGGCACTGAAGCACCTTCGGAACACCTACGTCGGGCCGGACGGGGGAGAGGAAGAGGTGACTCGCAACCTTCCGCACCGGCAGTACGCCGTCGGGATGTTGTTCCCCGTTGCTTCAGAGGTTCACGGCGGGGATCAAGTCGAACCGGAGAACGGACTCTCGGCGGATGTACCGGAGCGGGACGTCGAAGAGGACGGTGCCACAGTCCCATTGGCCGAGGATTGGCGTCCTTCGTCGGTGGCGATCTCCTTCATCACTGACGGCGACTCCGTCGAGGCGCGCTTCTCGTGCGGTACGTACTCTCAAGCGTCTGTTGACGGGCCGCCCAAGTGGCGCCGGAGCCCGTTCGTCTCCGACAAGATCACGCTCACGAGGGGGCAAGGTCCACTGCTTCTGGCGGTGGGTGACGTGCCCGTCGAGATCGGGTCACGCTGGCGTGACTTCAAGGGAAGCTTCCTTGTCACGGTCCATATCAGGGTGATGTCCGAGTCCACCGGAAACGATCGTCTCGACATCGCTCATATGCTTTTCCAGGTGCGGTTGTCCATCAATCCCACCGCAGGCGCACAGATCATGGAGTACGACACCACCCGCTTGTTCGTCGGTGATCCTGAGACTGCCGAGCTACGGCTCCGGTTCCGTAACCGGAAGGTCTATGCGGTCGGGCACGGAATGGCCGCCGACTGGGACTTCACGGGTGATCGCTGTACCGAGATCTTCCTCGATCCGGTACCGGCGTTCGTCGTACCCGCCGTCGAGACCACGGGTTTTGCCGAGGGCACTGCTGAAGCGGGATCTTTGAAGCTCGCTCACCTCCTGCGGATGGATTCGGACTCCGAGCCGGTGCTCCGCTCTCTGGACGCGTTCGTCGACGCGTTCGCCGAGTGGGCGAACGGCCAGACACGGCGAGCCGAAGAGTTCACCGACGAGATCGAAGTCGCTCGAAGGATCGCCGCCCGCTCCCAGGACGCGGTTGAACGTATGCGAGCTGGAGTGGCACTGCTTCGCGATCCGTCCCAGGGACGCCTCCGTACGGCCTTCTCGCTCGGCATGACCGCGATGCGTCTGCAGATGCGTCAGTCCTCAATCACCCGTGACGGTCCTGAGGGCGGCTCGAAGGAACCTCACTGGAGGCCGTTTCAACTCGGATTCCTGCTCGTCTCGCTCGCCTCTGCGGTCGACGAGAAGCACGCCGATCGTGACCTTGTCGATCTCATCTGGTTCCCGACCGGCGGCGGTAAGACCGAGGCGTATCTCGGTCTCGCGGCGATCGAGGTCTTTCGCCGCCGACTGGCCTATGGTACGGCGGGTGGTGGCACCGCTGTGATCACCCGGTACACCCTTCGGCTTCTGACCTCCCAGCAGTTCCAGCGAGCAGCCGCGCTGATCTGTGCCATGGAGCTGCTGCGTCGCACCGATTCTCGAGTGAGGGGAATGACGCCTTTCACGATCGGACTGTGGGTGGGCAACGAGGTCACACCCGGGACACGCTCGGAGGCTCAGGCAGCGCTTGAACGGCTGCTGAAGGCGGCACGCCCCGAGGAAGCCAACCAGTTCCAGGTAGAGAGCTGCCCCTGGTGCTTGACACCGATGCTTCCCAAGGCCAAGAGCGCGAAGTCACAGGACTACGGCATGCGTCTGCTCGGCAAAGACGTCATCTTGCACTGTGTCGACGACTCGTGCCAGTTCAGCGACGAACTGCCGCTCGTCGTCGTCGACGATGTCCTGTACGACGATCCGCCCACGATCCTGCTGGCGACCGTCGACAAGTTTGCCCGCCTGCAGTTCAAGCCCGCAGCGGGAAGGCTTCTGGGCCTTGGGACCATGTTCAAGCAGCCTTCCATGGTCATCCAGGATGAGCTGCATCTTCTGTCCGGGCCGCTGGGCACCACCGTCGCGGTGTTCGACGCCGTGATTCAGCTCCTGCTGAGCCGGACAGGTAGCAGCCCCAAGATCGTCGCCTCCACCGCGACCATCCGTGCCTCCGACGATCAGGTTCAGGGGTTGTACGGACGTAAGGTCGTGCTCTATCCACCGTCCGGACTTGATGACGACCGGACCTTCTTCTCGCGACCTGTCGAGAACGGAGAAGGGCGGCTTTACGTCGGGCTCATGCCGCAGTCGGTGTCCCAACCCTCGGCCGTCATCTCTGCGGTCACCCCGCTCGTCGAGATGCCCGAGGTTCTTTCCGCCGGGCGCGAAGTCGTCGCGGCCAGAGACGCCTACTGGACGTTGGTCATGTACCACAATTCCCTTCGGGAACTCGGACGCACCGGAACGCTCGTGGTCGATGACGTGAGGGCCCGACTCGAGCCCCGGGCGGAACGTCTGGGCCTTCCGCTGCGACCGGTCAGGGCGGGGCGTGTGCTGGAGCTGACAAGCCGGAAGGGAGCGGAGGAACTTCCCGGCGACCTCCGGGCGCTTCGGATTAGTGTGGACGAATCTCCAGAAGCGATCGACGTCGTCCTGTCATCGAACATGCTCTCCGTCGGCATCGATATCCCCAGGCTCGCCCTGATGCTCATGGTCGGGCAGCCGAAGACGACCGCCGAGTACATTCAGGCGACGAGTCGTGTCGGACGTGGCGACACGAAGGGCATCGTGGTGACGCTTTTCAGGTCGAGTCGTGCGCGGGATCGGTCGCACTTCGAGACCTTCCACGGATACCACGAGGCGCTTTACCGCAGTGTTGAGCCGACAAGCGTGACGCCCTGGTCGCTGTCATCGC
Source organism: Streptosporangium sp. NPDC020145 (assembly GCF_040631275.1). Taxonomy (NCBI): domain Bacteria; kingdom Bacillati; phylum Actinomycetota; class Actinomycetes; order Streptosporangiales; family Streptosporangiaceae; genus Streptosporangium; species Streptosporangium sp. NPDC020145. The sequence continues at coordinate 148,534 of NZ_JBEXZT010000014.1, forward strand.
GGGAGCGTTCACTGGCCGGAGCGCTTGTGGCACTGGTACGGCAATCGTTCACCCCGCTGGCCGACAACAACGCGGCACGACATTTCGACCTTGAGGGCACGACGCTCAGTGATGCGGTGGCGGGTCTCGTCGACTGCTTCCTCGGATACGTGGCCCGAGCCGACGACGTCGAGGCGGGTGAGACGCGAGAAGCGGTTTGGAGCCTTCTACGTGACTGGGACCGTCGGGCGAGATCGGCCCGCGAAGCAGACGAGACATTCGGCTACGAGCGGTCGGGGAACGTTGACGCCGCACTGCTCAAGAGATTCGGTCAATCCGGAGAAGGATGGCTCGTCGGTGACTCGATGAGGTCGGTCGAACCGAACGTGGCCGTGGATGTTCAGGAACCTCAGGAGGAGGTGCACCGTGGAAAAAATCAGACATGACCTGCGGTTATCTGAGACGATCACACCCTTCGGCGTCGGGGCGATCGTGGACGTCCGAGGCGAGTCGCTCATCGCGCCGGACACCTCGTGGTGGGATAAGAAATACGCCCCTGAGATCAGCTGTGAGCGACTCCTCGCCAGAATCGGTGCCGGTGTTCTGAGGCAGCCACCGACCCATGCCGGGCATGGCGGCAAGAACATGGCTGCCCTGCTCTACTGGCGATTTCCCTCCTGGCGATTCTGCGAGAGGTGCTCCAAGCTCTCCAAACTGACCGGGAAGAAGAAGGGCAAGTGGAGCAACACCTGTGAGTGCGGTGGATTCCTCGTTCCTATGCGCTATATCGCGATCTGCGAGCAGGGCAGTCACGCTCAGGACGTTCCGTGGTTCATGTGGGTGCACCGGGGCCGAGAGGCGTCCCAGGACGATTCGGTTCGCTTCTGCCGCGCTTACAAGGAACTTCGGTTCGAAAGGTTGTCCGGCCGAGGCGAGGGCTTGGTCTCTCTCCAAGTCAAGTGCTATGGATGTGGGCATGCACGGTCACTGGCGGAGCTTGTGACGAAAGGTGCTCTGCATCGCGACGGTATTCACTGTGTCGGCCGGCAACCCTGGGAGCCAGAAGGCTCCGTAAAGAGACCGTGTAATCACCATCTCGTGGCGACTCAGAGAGGAGCGACGGGGAACTACATCGCTGAGCGGATCTCCGCGCTCGACATCCCTGAGGAGCGCCCTCGGTCCGCAGAGATCGCCGACAAGATCCGCGGCCATGTCTTCTTCGAGAAACTCGTGGCGGACAACGGTGGTCCCCAAGCGGAGGTTATCGCGGGATGGATAGCCACCGAGTTCGGTGTGGCTCCAGAGACCGTCCTCGAAGTCGCGGCAGGAGACGAGCCCGAGGCTGACGATGTGCTGCTCGACCTCAAAGACGGTGAGTGGGCTGCCTTCCTGAAGAAACTCGAGGGTGGGCGAGACAGTACCGGTGGTGACTTCGTCGTCGACGGATGGAGCCTGGACACGACCTCGGGACCGGAGAGTCTTGTCAGTCGGATCGCCGGTGTCGGACAGGTACGCCGGGTGCGCGAGGTGCGTGCCCTGTGCGGATTCAGGCGCCATAGTGTGGAGGCCGATCTGATCACCGCTGACCTTGGGCCCGATCGGCGGAGGTTCCCCACGTATCCTGCGATCGAGATGTTCGGCGAGGGAATCTTCTTGAGGTTCGACGAGGATGAGCTCGCCCGTTGGGAAGCGCACCCCGATGTTCAGGCGCGTGCGGGAATTCTCATGAAGCGCTGTGCGGATGCCCAGTGGGCCAACCGGCTCGATGTTCCCGAGCCGCGCTACATCGCTTTACATACGTTGTCGCACCTGCTCATCCGCAGGCTGGCGTTCTCCAGCGGATATGCGTCAGCCTCACTGCAAGAACGGATCTACGCGAATTCTGACCGGAAGGACAAGACTGCCGGGATTCTGATCTATACTGCGGCAGGGGACGCCCAGGGAACTCTTGGGGGACTCGTTCGGCTGGGACAGCCGGAGAAAATCATCCCATTGCTCGTCTCTGCACTTGATGACGCTGATGTCTGCTCGAACGACCCCGTGTGCATTGAGAGCGACAGGCAGGGATCATCTCAACTTAATCTGTCCGCTTGCCACGGTTGCTCCCTAGTGAGTGAGACCTCGTGCGAAACCGGCAACAGACTGCTCGATCGTCAGTTGGTGCTCGGAGGAGGAAACGTCCTTGGCTTCTTGGACACGGTTCTGGCGGAGGTGCGTCGGGTAACCGTTACAGAACGATCGGGGTAAAAGCCCGTGCGGAAGTAGCGAACGGGTTGATGCGGACCGTTGGACAGTGCCTCCACGATCCAGAACCAGGCGGAGGGAACCGTCGCGGTCAGGACTGCCGCCGCCCAGAGGGCTGTTGATCGTTTGGACACGGGACGGAAGGTTAACAAGCCTCTCCGACAAGCCAATTTATGCTGATAAATCCGTTGTTTCAGGTCAAGGACTGGACGAGTTCCGGGAGGATCGTGCCCAAGGGGGCGTTGAGGGTGAGAGTGGCGTAGGGGTCGCCTCGGGTCTCGCCCTGGTTGACGATCACCACGGGGATGCCGAGCCTGGCGGCGTGCAGGACGAACCGGCGGCCCGACAACACCGTCAGCGACGACCCGAGGACCAGCAGCAGCCGTGCCTTCGCCACGAGGGCGTAGCACGTGCGCACCCGGTCTGCGGGGACGGTCTCCCCGAAGAAGACGACGTCGGGCTTGAGCGTTCCCCCGCCGCACGCCAGGCACCCGACCACCCGGAACCCGCTGACCTCGGCGTCGTCCAGCTCGACGTCGCCGTCCGGGTTGATCGTGGTGGTCTGGAAACCGAAGGAGGGGTTCGCCTGCCGGAGGCGATGGTTCAGCTCCTCGCGCGGGGTCGAGTCGCCACAGTCGAGGCAAATCACCTGGTGCAGGCTGCCGTGCAGTTCGACGACCTCCCGGGCGCCGCCCGCCTGGTGCAGGCCGTCGACGTTCTGCGTCATGATGCCGGTCACCAGGCCCTGCTGCTGCAGGCGCGCGACCGCGTGATGGCCGTCGTTCGGCGCGGCCTGGGTCATCGTCCGCCAGCCGACGTGGCTGCGGGCCCAGTAACGCCGCCTGGCCGCCTCACTGCCCATGAAGGTCTGGTAGGTCATGGGGGTGTGCCGGCTCAGTGAGCCCTGCGGACCTCGATAGTCGGGGATGCCTGACTCCGTGGACATCCCCGCCCCGCTCAGGACGACGACGCCCCCCTCGCCCAGCAACCCCGCCAGCCTGATCCTGTCCTCGTTCACCCTTTCATGGTGCCTCACCGGGCACGCCGTACGGGCCCGGCGTCAGAGACGATCGATCTTGGCTCGCGACGGCCTACCCTGGGCGTATGGCCCACGCGAAGACATCCTTTGTCTGTCTGCCTTGCCGTGCCTCGTACAAGCAGCCCTACCCCGGCCCTGGTCACCGGGACCGGCCCTGCCCGCGCTGTGCCACGGCGCTGATCCATGTCGGTTCCGCCTTCGCGGCCCCACGACGGCGGGACAGGGAGGCCTGGCGGGTGCTCTCGTTGTTGCTGCACTCGGGCGTCCGCTTCCACAAGAGCTGTTGTGGCGGCCCGGGCTACCGTCCACGTACGCTCAGCGAAGCACGTGCACGGATGGCGTACGCCCGTACGAGCGGAGAGCCGTTCGCCAAGGCTCTGACGCGCTACGAACTGCCCTGACGAAGCACCGGGGCGGCGGGCGGAACGCCCGCCGCCCCGGTGCTTCCGGTGGGATCAGGTGGTCGGGACCTCGCTTTCCGCGGCGGTCAGGGCGCCGGCGAACTGGGCCGAGTAGAGGCGGTGGTAGGCGCCTGCGGTGGTGAGGAGTTCCTCGTGGGTGCCCTGTTCGACGATGCTGCCCGCCTCCATCACCAGGATCAGGTCCGCGTCACGGATGGTGGACAGGCGGTGGGCGATGACGAAGCTGGTGCGGTCGGAGCGCAGCGCGGCCATGGCGTGCTGGACCAGGACCTCGGTGCGGGTGTCCACCGCGCTGGTCGCCTCGTCGAGGATCAGCAGGGACGGGTCGGCCAGGAAGGCGCGGGCGATGGTCAGCAGCTGCCGTTCACCGGCGCTGATGTTGCCCCCCTCCTCGTCGATCACGGTGTCGTAGCCGTCGGGCAGGGAGCGGACGAACCGGTCGACGTAGGTGGCCCGCGCGGCGGCCTGGATCTGCTCCTCGGTCGCCCCGGGGTTGCCGTAGGCGATGTTCTCCCTGATGGTTCCGCCGAACAGCCAGGTGTCCTGGAGCACCATGCCGACGTGGGAGCGCAGGTCGTCCCGGCGCATCGCGGTGATGTCCACCCCGTCGAGGGTGATGCGGCCCGCCTCCAGCTCGTAGAAGCGCATGACCAGGTTGACGAGGGTGGTCTTGCCCGCGCCGGTCGGGCCGACGATCGCGACCGTGTGCCCGGGTTCGGCCACCAGCGACAGGTCCTCGATGAGGGGCCGCTCCGCCTCGTAGCGGAAGGACACGTGCTCGAACTCGACGCGGCCACGCCGTACGGTCGGCGGCACCGGGTCGGCCGGGTCGGGGGTCTGCTCCTCGGCGTCGAGCAGCTCGAAGACCCGCTCGGCCGAGGCGACCCCGGACTGCAGCAGGTTGGTCATGGAGGCGACCTGGGTGAGCGGCTGGGTGAACTGCCGGGAGTACTGGATGAAGGCCTGCACGTCGCCCAGGCTCATCGCCCCGGTGGCGACCCGCAGGCCGCCGACGACCGCGATGGCGACGTAGTTGAGGTTCCCGACGAACATCATCGTCGGCATGATGATGCCGGAGATGAACTGGGCGCCGAAGCTGGCCTTGAACAGCTCCTCGTTCCTGGTGCGGAACACCTCCTCGACCTCGGGGCCCCGGCCGAACACCTTCACCAGCTCGTGGCCGGTGAAGGCCTCCTCGATGTGGGCGTTCAGGGTGCCGGTGTGTGTCCACTGCGCGACGAAAAGCTTCTGCGAGCGCTTCATGATCTGCCCGGTGAGGATCGTCGAGACCGGGATGGTCACCAGGGCGATCAGCGCGAGCAGCGGCGAGATCACGAACATCATCACCAGCACGCCGACCACGGTCAGCAGCGCGGTCAGCAACTGGCTCAACGTCTGCTGCAGGGTTTGGGAGACGTTGTCGATGTCGTTGGTGACCCGGCTGAGCAGTTCACCGCGTGGCTGGCCGTCGAAGAAGCGCAGGGGGAGCCGGTTCAGCTTGTCCTCGACGTCGGAGCGCAGCCGGAACACGGTCCGCTGCACCACGTCGTTGAGCAGGTAGCCCTGCAGCCAGCCGAAGACCGACGCCGCGACGTAGAGCGCCAGCGCCCAGGACAAAGCCGTGGCCAGCGCGCCGAAGTCGATGCCCTGACCGGGGACGACGTCCATCCCGGAGAGCAGGGCGGCGAAGTTCTCGTTGCCCGAGGCACGGGCGCTCTGGACGGCCTGTTCCGTGGTCGTCCCGGCGGGCAGGTTCCTGCCGATCACACCGCTGAAGATCAGGTCCGTGGCCTGGCCGAGGATCTTGGGGCCGATGACGCCGAAGACCACGCTGATCACGGCCAGGCCGATCACCGCGACGATCCGCACGCGTTCCGGGGCCAGCCGCCGTATCAGCCGGCGCATGGAGGGCCCGAAGTTCATCGACTTCTCCACCGGCATCCCCCCGCCGCCGAAGGGGCCGCGACCGAAGGGGCCGCCTCCCGCCGGGGGGCGCGGACGCGCGGTCGTCATGGGCCGGTTGCCGCTCATGCCGCCCTCTCTTCGGTGAGCTGGGATTCGACGATCTCGACGTAGGTCGGGCAGGAGGCGAGCAGTTCGTCGTGGGTGCCCCTGCCCACGACCACGCCGTCGTCGAGGACGACGATCTGGTCGGCGTCGGCGATGGTGGAGACCCGCTGGCCGACGATGACGACGGCGGCGTCGGCGGTGCGCGGGCGCAGGGCGGCGCGCAGCCGGGCGTCGGTCGTCAGGTCGAGAGCGGAGAAGGAGTCGTCGAACAGGTAGATCTCGGGCTTGCTGACCAGCGCCCTGGCGATCGAGAGACGCTGGCGCTGACCTCCGGAGACGTTCGTGCCGCCCTGGGTGATGGGCGCGTCGAGCCCCTCGGGCATCGCCTCGACGAAGTCACGGGCCTGGGCGACCTCAAGCGCCTCCCACAGCTCCTCCTCGGTCGCCTCGGGGTTGCCGTAGCGCAGGTTGTCGGCGACGGTGCCGGTGAACAGGTACGGCTTCTGCGGCACCAGGCCGATGCGTGCCCAGAGCATCGCGGGGTCGAGGTCGCGCACGTCGACGCCGTCGACCAGTACGGTGCCCGCGGTGGCGTCGAAGAGGCGGGGGACGAGGGAGATCAGCGTCGTCTTGCCCGACCCGGTGCTGCCGATGACGGCGGTCGTCTGCCCGGCGGTGACGCGGAAGGAGACGCCGGACAGGACCGGGGCCGCGGCGCCCGGGTAGCGGAACTCGACGTCGCGCAGTTCGAGCTCGGCGCGGGTGCGCACCTGCCGTACGGGGTCGGCGGGCGGGGGCACCGAGGAGTCGGTCCGCAGCACCTCGCCGATGCGCTCGGCGCAGACCGCGGCGCGCGGGATCATGATCGAGATGAAGGTGGCCATCATCATGGAACCGAGGATCTGGATCAGGTACATGAGGAAGGCGGTGAGCGCGCCGACCTGCATCTCCCCGCTGTCCACGCGGAAGGCGCCGAACCAGAGCACGGCGACACTGGAGGCGTTGAGGATCAACATGACGACGGGGAAGATGAGCGCGGTCAGCCGTCCGACGCTCAGCGCGGTCGAGGTCAGCGCGTCGTTCGCCTCGGCGAAGCGCCGGGTCTCCTCACGCTCCCTGACGAAGGCGCGCACGACGCGGATGCCGGACAGCTGCTCGCGCAGCACCCGGTTGACCTCGTCGATCCTGGTCTGCATGGCGCGGAACTGGGGGACCATCCGGGAGACGAGCAGGCCGATCGAGACCAGCAGCACCGGGACGCAGACCAGCATCAGCCAGGACAGGCCGACGTCCTGCCGCAGCGCCATGATGACGCCGCCGACGCACATGATCGGCGCGGCGACCAGCATGGTGCAGGTCATCATCACCAGCATCTGGACCTGCTGGACGTCGTTGGTGGTGCGGGTGATCAGCGAGGGGGCGCCGAAGTGGGCGAGCTCCCTGCTGGAGAAGCCGTTCACCCGGTGGAAGACGGCCGCCCTGACGTCCCGGCCGAAGCCCATGGCCGCGCGGGCTCCGAAGTAGACCGCGGCGATCGAGCAGACGATCTGCACCAGGGACACGGCCAGCATCCAGCCGCCCGCGGTGAGGATGTAACCGGTGTCGCCGGCGGCGACTCCCCGGTCGATGATGTCGGCGTTCAGGCTGGGCAGGTACAGCGAGGTGATGGTGCTGACCAGTTGCAGTACGACGACGGCGATGAGGGTCGAGGTGTAGGGCCGCAGGTGGGTGCGCAGCAGGCGGCTCAGCATTGGGGGTCTCCACGTGGGGTCTCGTGGTCCGGGGTCTCCGGAGGGAGGAGATGGTCGTCGTCGTGCCGTCGGCGGACGCCGTCCAGCAGCATGGAGACGATCTCCGCGGGAGGTAGGGGGTCGTCCTCGACGAGCTTGGGGTGGCTGCCGGCGACGGTCAGCAGTTGCAGGCGGCGCGCCGCCTCAGGGGCGGTGCAGCGCAGCAGGTCGCGGTCGGGGACGATCAGGTTGACGATCGCCTGCCTGATGGTGGCGTGCGGGTCGCAGTCCTCCTCGCCGCGCTCGGCTCTGCCCTCACGGGCGATCCGGGTCACCCCTTCGGCGCCGAGCGCGTCCACCAGCCGGAAGACGTGCGTCGTGTGGTGCTGCAGGATCTCGACGGCGGCGACGAGCCGCGCCCGCAGCGGGGCCGTACGGTCGACGGCCGTCAGGTCGCGGATCAGCGGCGTGGAGTCGATGGCGCTGATGATGGCCGCCTTGACCAGCTCGTCCTTGGTGGCGAAGACACGGAAGATCGTGCCTTCCGCCACCCCGGCGGCCTGGGCGATCTGCCGGGTGCTGACGTCGGGACCCTCGGCGAGGATGAGCGCGAGAGTGGAGGCGATGAGCGCGGCACGCCGCTCGTCCGGCGGGAGCGGCGAGGCACGGGAGGAGGATGGAGAGGTAGAGATCACGCGAATCACCCTATATGAGTGAGTGACTCACTCACTCATATTTATTGGGCGTTGACCGGACGGGAAGGCGTCAGTGGGAGTGCCACTTGGCCAGGAGTTCGGCCTCCCGCTCCCGGGTGATCGTGATCTCGGTGGAGAAGGCGGCCTCGGCGGCGCGGATCTCCCGCACCGAACGGCCGAGCGGACGCGGATCGAGTCCCGCGGCGCGGGCCGCCGCCGGGTCGGCGGTGTTGGCCGTCATCCACTCGTCGCCCTCCGACCACAGTGGCAGGGAGGCGCCGTTCTCCCCCTCGGAGAACAGGAAGTCCGCGCCGACCCAGGTCAGGGTCGTTCCGGGCGGCCCGACCTCGGCCAGGATCGCCTCCAGCATGTCGCCGAAGGAGTACGGCGGCGCCGGGCTGACCGCGTGGAAGACCGTGGGAGCGGCGGGGTCGAGCGGCCGGTCGAGCAGGGTGACGATCCAGGAGGCCAGGTCGCGCACGTCGATCACCTGGATCGGGTCCGCGGGGTCGCCGGGCGCCAGGACCTCACCGCCTTCGGCGATCCGGTTCACCCAGTAGGTGAAGCGTCCGGTGTGGTCGTGGGGACCGATCACATAGGTCGGCCGTACGACCAGTGTGTTCCGGCCGAACCTGGCGGTGGCGGTCCGCTCGCACAGCGCCTTCAGCGCGCCGTACGTCTCGTTGGTCACCTCGGTGGGGACCGGGCCGTCGATCTCGGCCAGCGGTGAGTCCTCGGCGAAGCCGGGGGCGGGGGGCGGGGTGTAGACGGAGGTGCTGGAGATGAGCAGGTAGCGCCCGGTGGACAGCGTGCCGGCGAGGAGGTCGACCTGTGTGGGCAGGTAGGCGCTGACGTCGATCGTCGCGTCCCACGTCCTGTCGCGCAGGATCGACAGGTCGGTGTTGCGGTCGGCCGTCAGGTGCTCGGCCTCGGGGAACAGGTCGGCTCCGGTCCTTCCCCGGTGCAGCAGGGAGACCTCGTGCCCGGCCGCGAGGGCCGCCTCGGTGATGTGCCGTCCGACGAACCTGGTTCCACCGATGATCAAAATTCGCATGGCCATAATTTTGTCGTATATGTCGGCTGTGTGGTGGGGAAAATTCCCGAGTGTTCCCGCAGGTATGGTCGATAATATGAAATGTCGGAAAAAGGCAGGTAGGGAGCTTTTGTGATGTCTTTTGGCGGTCGTCGGCTTCGCTGAGAAAGGCGGCAGGGGGTACGTTGGACGGTACCCCTTCCCTACTTCAGGATCATCGCCATGGCAATTCGGCCAGAGCTGGGATCACCGGACAGCTGCCGCCTTCCGGGGCCCGTGCTCGCTCGTCACTCATCGGTTGGCGCGGAGGCGTGATGGACACCGCGACAGCCGAACTCGATCCTTTTGTCCATCCTGCCCTTTTCTATCGCGGTGACCACGAGTATCTCCAGGCGACCCTGCCGTTCATTCGCGGCGGCCTGGCGGCGGGAGAACCCGTGGCGGTCGCCGTCCCCGAGCGCAATCTCCGGTTGCTGCGGACCTGGCTCGGCCCGCTGGCCTCGTCGGTGTGCTTCCTCGACATGACCAGGGAGGGCCGGAACCCGGGCCGCATCATCCCCGCCGTCCTGCGCGCCTTCGCCGATCCGCACGAGGGCCGCAGGGTGCGGATCGTCGGGGAGCCGGTCTGGCCGGGTCGCTCGACGACCGAGTATCCCGCCTGTCTCCAGCACGAGGCGCTGGTCAACCTGGCCTTTCCCGGGCGGGCCGTCACGATCATGTGCCCGTACGACGTCGAGGCCCTGGAGCCCACGGTCGTCAGGGACGCCGAGACCACCCACCCCGTCCTGCTCGACGGCTCCGGGCTGCGGGTCAGCGACGCCTACGCGCCGGAACGCGCGATCCGCGACGCCAACAGGGTGTTGCCCGACCCGAGAAGGGCCGAGGTCCTGAGCTTCGGGGGCGGCGAGCTCGCGCGGGCCCGTGAGTTCGCCGTCGGGCACGCCGCCCAGGCCGGGCTCCGCGGTGAGCGCCTCGACGACCTGCGGCTGATCGCGGGTGAGCTGGTGGCCAACAGCCTCGACCACGGCGGCGGCAGGGGAGTGCTGCGCGTGTGGACCGAGGGCGGCCAGGTCGTGCTGGACGTCAGGGACGCCGGGCACATCACCGACCCCCTCGCCGGGCGCGGACCGGTCGATCCCGGGCGGCGGCGCGCGTGCGGGCTGCTCGTCACCAACCTGCTCAGTGATCTCGTCCGCGTCCACACGGGCGAGGGCGGAACCACCGTCCGGGTGTACTTCACGGTCTGACCATTCGACGAGGGGATCCAGCCGGGTTATATACGAAGTTGACAGGCGGACGCCGCTTTTTTGCCGCTGACGGATTACCAGTTGGAATTAAGGGCGTCATATGCCGTTTTGGGTCTTTTCTCCGGACCGTGACTGGGTTATCAATGGCGCAGAGGCCAAAAGGCCGGCTTCATCCATCCCCCGTATCAGCACCGGCTTCCACCGGTGTCGCTCCCATATGCGCCATCACACCCCCCAGAAATAAGGATGGAGAAACGCATGCACCGGTTGAGAAAAACGTTTCTCGGAGTTCTGTGCGGCATCGCAGCGCTCCTCGCCGGACTCATTCCGACCGCGAACGCCCAGGCGGCGGTCCCCGACCGCTGGGGATTCGCCTTCGTCGACGTCTTCTCCGGCGTCCCCTCCCTGGCCCACCAGGCGGGAAGCTGGGCGTCGGGGCCGACCGTAACCGTCTCGCCCGGTGCGACGGGCCAGGTGAAGGTGGTCTTCCCGGGCATCGCGAGCTCCGGTGGCGTCGCGCACGTGACGGCCGTCTCGCCGAACGCCGAATGGTGCCAGCTGCAGACCTGGCTGCCCTCCGGCGCTGACCAGGTCGCGGTCGTCCAGTGCTACAAGTACGGCGGCACCCCGGTGTTCACCCCCTTCACCATCGTCTACGAGACGAGCACCGGCCTGCTGCCCGCGCCGCAGGCGCTCGGCTACATCCACTACAACGGCGGTGGGATCGCCTCGCAGTTCAACTCGTCGGGCGCGGTCAACACGGTCGCCTCGGGCGGGACCGGCGTCTGGGGCGTCACCCTTCCCGGGCTCGGGTCGCCGGGCCCCGAGGGCGGCTTCCAGGTGACCGCCGTCGACCCGCAGCGGCCCGCCCGCTGCAAGATCGGCTCGTGGGGATCGGCCGTCAGCGCGCAGAACGTGAAGGTGATCTGCCATGACGCGACGAGCCGGCCGATCAACACCGGCTGGACGCTGACCTACCAGCGTCAGCGGGCGATCACCGGGGCCGCGGTTCCGCCCAGGTTCTTCGGCTACGTCCTCGACACCAACCCGACGGCGGCCGGGCCGTACGCGCCGACTCCCGCCGGGATCAACTTCAACACCCTGGTGCCCGGTGGGAACACCGTCCAGAACTTCGCGCCCGGACGGAAGGTGACCTTCCCCAAGATCGGTTATCTCCGTGACCACGTCCAGGTGACCGCGTTCGGCCCCGGCCCCGAGTACTGCAACATCTACAAGCTCTGGGTCACCCCGCCGAACGACGCCGTCGTCAACGGCGTCAAGTGCTACAACGCCGTCACGTTGAAGCCGGAACGTTCCTTCACCAGCTACACCTCGGAGAAGTGACCGACGGCCGGTGGTCCCGTGCGTCCTCCGGGGCCACCGGCCGTTCAACGACTCCGGATTCCGGTGATCAGCCGGATCAACTCGGCGCGCAGCGCGCCGGGGTCCTCGACCCGGTCGGCGATGATTCGCTCGGCCGGGTCTCCTTTCATGATCTCGGCGTAGGTCCGCCCGCCCAGGTCGGTACGGCTCACCATCACCCGGCGCCGGTCGGCCGTGTCCCGCTCGCGGACGATGTGACCGTCGCGTTCGAGCCGGTCGAGCACCGGCCGGATCGTCTGCTCCTCGACGTAGGTGTGGGCCGCGAGCTCCCGCTGGGTCCGGGGACCGTCCTGCAGGACGTGCAGGGTCAGGAAGCCCGCGTGGGTCAGGCCGCGTTCGGCGAGCACGGCGTTCCACTCGCGTTCCACCAGCCGCGCGGCCACCAGGAGCAGGCGGCCGGTCGCCCATGAGGCGTGATCATCCATGAACCCCATTTTTCCGGCCTTCGGCTGAAACCCTCCGTCCACGCTATCCGAATGATGCTAAGGGTACTTAGTATTTTCGGCCCGAAGAGGGTCAAGGTTCGAAAAGGAGAGCGTATGGGCGTGACGGCGCCGCCGGAGACGGCGGAGACGAAACGGACGCGGTGGGCCGGGCTGGCCTTCATCGCGCTGGCCGTGGCGATGGTCATCTCCAGCACGACGATCACCAACGTGGCCGTCCCGCAGATCATCGGTGACCTCGGGCTCAGCTCGACCGACGCGCAGTGGATCCAGGAGTCCTACGCGCTGGTGTTCGCCGCGCTGCTGCTCACCTTCGGCAGGCTCGCCGACCGGCTCGGCAGGCGCAGACTCCTGCTGACCGGGGTCGCGCTGTTCGCGCTGACGTCCCTGCTGGCCTCCTTCTCCGTCAGCGGGCCGATGCTCATCGGGGCCAGGGTCCTGCAGGGCGTCGGCGGGGCCATGATCTTCCCCACGACGCTGTCCCTGCTGAACGCGGGCTTCCGGGGCAGGGACAGGGCGACCGCGTTCGCCGTCTGGGGCGCCACGATCGGAGGGATGGCCGCGCTCGGGCCACTGGTCGGCGGCTGGCTCACCACGGACCTGTCCTGGCGCTGGGCGTTCGGCGTCAACATCCCGGTCGCGGTGGCCGTACTGGCCGGGGTGCTGGTCTTCGTGGCCGAGTCGCGGGAGTCGGACGGCAGGCGGGGCGCCGACCTGGGTGGCGCGGTGCTGTCGACGCTCGGGTTCGGCCTGCTGGTGTTCGGGCTGGTCGAGGGGAGGGTCTACGGCTGGTGGCGGTCCGTCGAGCCCTTCACCGTCGGCGGATGGCGATGGCCGTTCGCGCTGTCCCCGGTGCCCGTCGCCTTCGCCGCCTCCGCGCTGGCCCTGACCGCCTTCGTGCTGGTCGAGCGGGGTCGCGGCCGGCGTGGCCAGGTCGCCCTGCTGGACCTGTCGTTGCTGTCCATCACCTCCTTCCGCAACGGCAACATCGCCGCGCTGATCGTCAGCCTCGGCGAGTTCGGCGTGCTGTTCGCGCTGCCGCTGTGGATGCAGTTCGTCCTGGGCTACTCGCCGCTGGAGACGGGGGTCGCCCTGCTGCCGCTCGCGGTCGGCTCCTTCGCCGCCAGTGCCTTCGCCTCCCCGTTGTCGCGGGCCAGGGGAGCGGCCTTCGTGGTCCGGCTCGGCCTGGTTCTGGAGATCGCCGGGATCGCCGGACTCGGCCTGGTGATCTCCGCCGGCACCCCGTGGGCGCTGCCGGTGCCGTTCCTGTTCTGCTACGGCATGGGCATCGGGCTGGCGACCGCCCAGCTCACCGGGGTGGTCCTGGCCGAGGTCCCGGTTGAGCGCAGCGGTCAGGGCTCGGGCACGCAGAGCACGGTCAGGCAGATCGGCTCCGCGCTGGGCATCGCCGTACTCGGCACGCTGCTCTTCGGCGGGCTCAGCGCCGACCTCGACCACCGGCTGAGCCAGGCGGACGGTGTCGACCCGGTACGGCGTGAGCAGATCGTCTCGGCCGTGCAGCGCAGCGCGGGAGGGGCCATCGCCGGGCTGTCCCGGCTGCCCGGGGTCGCCGAGGCGGCCAAGGAGTCCTTCGCGGTCGGCACGCGCTACGCGGCGTTCGGGGCGGCGGGCTTCCTCGCGGTCGGCCTGCTGGCCAGCCTGTCCCTCGGCTCCCCCGGCGGGGGCCGTACCGAGGAGTGATCTGGGTAAATCTCCAGTCATGGATGTAGACATTCAGATATGGGCGACATAGCATTTTTTGTGTCACGGAAAGGGAAAACCATCTGTGACAGGTGACGAAAAGGCCGTGCGACGCGGGGAGGCCACCGGTCGCGCGGGACCTCTCGCGACACGGTCCCGCCCGGTGCCCGCCGCGTCGCGGAACATGGGAAAGGGGAGACGGACACCACACCGCAGACCCACGGCTCTGGAGGTGGTTCCTCGTCAACTCACACGCGATTCCCGCCCGCCCCGCCTTCGACGGGGACGTGTGCGGTCAAGGAAGACCGGCAAGACAGCCGGTAGATGGTGTTGAACTCCTCGGGCCCCGGTGCTTCGCGCGCACCGGGGCCCGACACACGTCACGGAAGGTGCGATGGGAGAGGCCCGGCCGGCGCTGTTCGACAGGTTCGACGATGACGACCACCCCGCCTACAGCATGGGGCGGGCCGCGGAGATCCTCGACGTCACCCCGGCGTTCCTGCGCAGCCTGGGCGTCGCCCGGCTGATCGAACCCCTCCGGTCCGCCGGGGGCCACCGGAGATACTCCCGCCGCCGGCTCCACCTGGCCGCCCGCGCCCGCAGGCTGCTCGACCAGGGCACCCACTCGACGCGGCCTGCCGCATCATCGCCCTGGAGGACCAGCTTGAGGAGGCCCTGCGCCTGAACGCCGAGCTGAGACGGCGGGTGGAGTCTCCCACCGGGTGACCCCGGGTGACCCCGCCGGTCAGCGGGTGGCGATGAGCGTGTCGAAGTCCGCGAAGTCGTCGGCCAGGCGACTGCCGGTGAAGTCCCCGACCCAGCCGTCCTCGTCGTGGAAGAACCGGATCGCCACGAAGTCGGGCCGGGTGCCCATGTCGAACCAGTGGGTGGTGTCCGCGGGCACGCTGAGCAGGTCACCCGCCTCACACAGCACCGCGTACACCCTGTCGTCGAGGTGCAGGTAGAAAACCCCGGCACCCCGCGCGAAGAAACGGTCCTCGTCGTCGGCGTGCGTGTGCTCCGAGAGGAACCTCTCCCGTGCCCTGGCGGCCTGCTCGGCCCACTCCGGGTCGTCGGAGGGCGTCATGCGCACGGCGTCGACCAGCACGTATCCCTCCTGGCCGATCACCCGGTCGACCTCGTCGCGGTAGGCGTCGAGCACCTGCTCCGGGGTCGGCTCCGCGGGCAGGTCCCTGACCGGCTCCCACCGCTCGAACCGGATCCCGAACGGCTTGAGCGCGTCGGCGACCTCCTCGGGGTCCTCGGTCCTGGTGAGCACGGTGTCCGGGTCGTCGTCGGCCCAGACGGTCAGCAACGTCATCGGATTCTCCTCGTCACGGGTTCCTGCGGTTTCCAGGGCTTCCCGTGATTTTCTCCCCCGAGCCCGGCGGACTTCTCTTACCTTTCGGGCTGATTTTCCCGTGTGCCGCCGGTGCGCTCCGCCGTACCCCAGAACCACTCGATCTTCGCGGCCCTCCTGCGCCGCTCGATCCACTCGGCGAAGATCCGTCGCTCGACCAGGTCACGGACCGCGTCGTCGAGTACGGCGGGCTCCACAGCCAGCACCTTGACCGTCAGGTCGCCCAGAGCCGTGGGGAAGGGGCCGGCGAGCGTTCCCGGCGCGGCGGACAGGACCACCTCGGCCGCCTCCTCACCGATCTCCCCGGCCAGCTCCGGTCTGCGCGCGGTGACGAACACCTCACCCGGTACGGCCAGGCCCGCGGCGAACGCCCGCTCGACGTCGGCGAGGAAGTCGTCCGGGTTCCCAAGGCCGGGACTCCCAAGGCCGGAGCTTCCAAGGCCGGAACTCCTGGGGCTTTCGGGGCTCCTGGGGTTTGCGGGGCTCCTGGGGTTTGCGGGGGCGAGGACGACCCTGGCCAGCCGTACGGCGTCGAGTTCGCGGCCGTGGGCGGCGAACCAGTCCTCGACCCGCCCGGCGGCGACCCGCGAACGCAGCCTGGCGACCGAGGCCTCGACCGTGACCAGTTCCTCAAGCTCGGCGTGGGAGATGTGGTTGCGCTCCATCCAGGCCCGGGTCCCGGCGCCGGTCAGCAGTCCGCGCGCCCGGCGGAAGGCGTCCATCGCCCGCTGCAGCTCCGCGTCGGAGATCGGCTCCGGCTCCTCCTCAAGCGCCTCCCGCACCAGGCAGTCCGTCACCAGGCGGTCGGCGACCCCGCGCTCGTCCCAGACGAAGTCCAGGCAGGCGACGGCCCTGGCGACCGGGGTCTCGACGCCGTTGACCCGCAGCAGCAGGTGTTCGGCCGCCCGGTGCACGCCGCGCAGCGGCCAGGGCAGCCCCAGGTCGGGGGACCACGACAGGGAGACGGTCGAGCCGTCGGGCTCCTTGAGGAGCAGGGCGTGCTGGAGGGAGCCGTCGAACTCCTCCCGCTGGGCGACCAGCCGTACCCGGAGACCGGGGTTGGCGCGCCGGAAGGCGCCCAGGTCGGCGCCGTCGGTGAGCACGCGCAACGCCTCAGCCAGCGTCCGGCCGTCCGCCATCACGTCGCTCCGATCATGAGCAGGTCGCGGATCGCCGCGCCGATGGGAAGTCCCGTCGCGGCCTCGATCCAGAGGAACTGGCCGTTCGGGTTGATCTCAAGGAAGACATGGCGGCCGTCGGGCGTGAGGATCAGGTCGATCGCGCCGTAGACGAGGCCGAGCCGTTCGACCAGCCGCACGCACCGCGTGGCGATCTCGGCGGGCAGCTCGTGCGTCCTGATGGGGGTGGCGCCCGGGTCGTAGTGCCGCCAGTCGTAGCGCGTGTGGTTGCTCACCTGGGAGTGGATCTCCGCGGCGAAGACCTGCCGCCCGACCACGGTCACCCGCACCTCGACCCGCTTGGGCACGTAGGCCTGGACGATGACCGGGCACAGCCGCAGCGCGTCGGCGTGCGCCACGTCCGCGGGGGTGACCGGTGCCGCGAACCGGCCGAACCGCTCCCCGTCCGCCTCGAACCGGTTGCCGTGCACGGGCTTGGTGATCACCCGTCCCTCGTGCCGGTCGTAGAAGTCGAGGAAGCCGTCCGGATCGGTGGTGATCAACGTCTCGGGCAGCTCGAAGCCGAGCAGCCGCGCCTGTTCGAGCTGGTACGGCTTGCGCCCGGCCCGGTCGACGACCGGCCTCGGGGCGGGAACCGTCAGGCAGCCGAGGCCGTCCCACAGCCCCTCGGTCACGGCCAGGCACTCCTGCTCGACGTAGGCCTTCACGGAGGCCTTCACGTGCTCCCGGCGGATGGCGGGGCTCACGGCAGGGGGCAGCGGCCTGCGGTACCAGAGCGAGGTCAGCTCGTCCAGCACGACCCTGCGCTCACCGGTGTCGAGCACCCTGCGGGTCGAACCGTCACCCGACAGGCCGATCTCCACGCTCGCGCGGACCGGGTAGGAGGCGGGGTCGAAGACGACGACGTCCGCGCCCGCGGACGTGAGGAGGCCGGTCACGTGGTCGGCGTGGTCGTCTCCTGCGGAGGTCAGTACGAGGATCATCAGGGATCCCGCACGGGGACGCGGTCCCACACGTCCCCGTGGCGGACCGATCAGCTGTCGCCGGAGGTGTGGGAGTGGTTACCGTGGATCACGATGACCTGGCTCTTCGCGCCGCCGCTGACCTGGAGGAGCTGGTTCTCGTCGAGCTCGGGGCCGAGGGCCGCGATGTCGTCGAGCGTGGTACGCGACTTGCTCACGTCGTTCCTGCCTTTCCTGTTTCCGCGGGCCGTCCGGTGCGGTCCGATGCCGGAAGGCTAGGCGGGGGCGGCCGGGCGGGTCGTCCGTCACGCGGATGATCGGCGGTCCCCCTCCCAGGGGACTCCTTCGGTGATCATCGCGACCGGCGAAAGCGGCATAATGCCCGGGTTAGGTAATACCGGCGACCGATGCCTGGCCCGTGACGCTGTGCCAACGGGGGCGACACAGCCGTCATCGGTCCTCTCTGATCGGAGAACCCATGACCCACGATGTCGTCGGCGAAGGCCTGGTCAAGGCCCTCGCCGAAGAGGGTGTCACGGGCAGCCTCATCGGCCCGACGACCGTCGGCGTCAGTTACCCGGGTGTCAGCGACTTCACCATCGACATCGGTGAGTGGCGTGCCCGCGCCGCCGAGATCCCCCCGGCTCAACTGCCGTCGTTCATCGCGCACGTCGCCCAGGGGTTCGCCAGGTCGATCCGCGCGCAGGCACAGCCGTCACCGCCGTGGTCCGACATCGAGCGGCTGCTGGCCGAGGAGTCGCTGCGGATGCGCCTGTACACCGAGGAGGCGTTGTCCGAGCCGCCCGGCCTGCGGGACGCCCTGCTGACCCGCACGCTCGCTCCGGGACTCGTCGAGACGGTGGTCGTCGACACGCCCGACTCGATCGTGCCGCTCAACCGCTCCCAGATCGGCGACAGACCCGAGGAACAGGTCTTCGGCGCCGCGCTGCACGCCTCCCTGACCAAGGAACCCCACTACGCCAAGACCGACGCGATCTGGGGTGTCCCGATCACCCACGTCGGGGAGACCCACCGCTACGTCGGCTCCCACATCCACGTGCTCAGGCGCCACGTCGGAGCCGCCAGGTACGGCGCGCTGGTCTCCTTCCCCGTCCCCGAGTACCTGATCGTCCACGAGATCGGCGACACCCACATCGTCGCCGCCCTGGAGGCCATGCAGGAACTCACCAGGACCCACGTCGAGAAGGGGGACAAGGCCCTCACCGCGCAGGTCTACTGGTGGTTCCCCGGGGCCTACGAGCAACTGCCCGAGCCGGTCGCGCTCGCCAGCGGACAGGTCCCCGACCTGCGGCCGGTCGAGGTCGAGGTGAACCACCGGGAGAAGAGCGTCACCCCGCTCACCGCCGACACAGGACGGCTCATCGAACTCTGGATGAGCGACCGTGCCTGACCCGATGTGAAGCCCTGCCGAGAGGCGTTCCGGGGGGCGTTACCGCGACGCTCGACGCCCCCCGGCCGCCGTGACCGGCCCGCGTCTCACCCTGCCCTTCGGCCGTCTCGCCGACGAGGCAGGCGTCTCACACCCGGTCACCGTACGGCTCGCCCCGCAGGTCAGGGGGCGAACAGCCGCCGTGGCCCGGACCCCTCCTCACCCATGGCGTCGCCGGGATTGACCAGCGCGCACTCCTCGAACGACAGGCAGCCACAGCCGATGCACTCGGTGAACCGGTCACGCATCCGCTCCAGCCGTTCGATGCGCTCGTTGAGCCGATCTCTCCAGCAATCCGAGGCCCGGACCCAGAACTCCTTGCTCGGGGTGTGGTCGGCGGGCAGCAGGGCCAGGACCTCACCGATCGCGGAGAGCGGGAGACCGACGCTCTGCGAGGCGCGGATGAAGGCCACCCTGCGCAGCGTGCCCCTGGTGTAGCGGCGCTGGTTTCCCGTGGTGCGTCTGCTGTGGATCAGCCCCTGGCGTTCGTAGAAGCGCAGGGCGGAGGTGGGGACACCGCTGCGAGCCGACAGCTCGCCGACGGTGAGTTCCCCGGCGCGTGTCATGCGGCCCACCCTAGCTTGACTTGAACCTTTGTTTAAGTTCCAGGCTTGTTCTCACCCCACCGTCTCGGGGTTCCCCGCTTCGGGGTCCCAAAGGAGGACATGTCATGGAACCGTTGCGGCTCGCGGTGATCGTGGGCAGCGTCAGGCAGGGCCGGTTCGGGCCGACCGTGGCGAACTGGTTCGCCGACCGGGCCAGGTCACGCGACGACGTCCTGGTGGACCTCGTCGACCTGGCCGACACACCGTTGCCCGAGGTGCTTCCGGCCTTCGGGCAGGCTCCGTCACCCGAGGCCGTACAGGCCCTGAAGACACTGACCCCGCGGCTTGAGGCGGCGGACGCCTTCGTGGTCGTCACCCCCGAGTACAACCACAGTTTCCCCGCGTCCCTGAAGAACGCGATCGACTGGCACTTCACCCAGTGGCAGGCCAAACCGGTCGGCTTCGTCTCCTACGGCGGTATGTCCGGAGGCCTGCGGGCGGTCGAGCACCTTCGTGCGGTCTTCGCCGAACTGCACACGGTCACCGTCCGCGAGACGGTCAGCTTCCACGACGCCTGGAACCGCTTCGGTCCCGACGGCCTGCCGAAGGACCCGGGCTGCGGTCCGGCGGCCGAAACCCTGCTCGACCAGCTCCTGTGGTGGGCGGACGCGCTCAGGGACGCAAGGAACAAGAACCCGTACAACGACAGGAAGCAGGCGGCATGACGAACCTCGTCCGAGACCTCAACCCCACCCTGGCCCGCGCCGACGCCGGTGCCGTACTGGTCGGCCGGTGGCCCCTGCGGCACACGCCACCGATGGCCGTCACCACGGCGTGGGAGAACAGACCGTGGCCCGAAGGACTTGTCTCGGTCAACGTCTACGTCAGCACCGACGGGCAGGACGTGCTGGTCTACGAGCAGTGGGCGGACGAACCGGACGGCCCCTACTCCCCGATGGGGGCCGAGCCGGTCGCCTACCGGCTCTACCGCAGCGGGCTCAGGGAGAACGCGCCGGTGCCGGGATGCGTCGTCATCGTCTCCGTCGAGTTCGACGGCCCCGACCGGGAACGGCAGGAACGGTGGGTGGACACGGTCTTCGCGGCGCTGGCCGCCGAGACCGACCTGCATCCCGGAGGGATCTCCGGCCACTTCCACACCAGCCTGGACGGCACCCGGGTGCTCAACTACGCGGAATGGACGGACGAGGCGTCCCACCAGGAGGCCCTGGACAACAGTGGGCGGGGAACCGTCGGCTCCGCACCCGAATGGCTACGGGTCCTGGAGTTCCCCGGCGTGCGGAGGAACGAGTTCAGGCGCTACCACCTCCACGCGAGCCTCGCCAGAACCGGTCCCACCGGGGTGACCGGATGACGGATCCAGAGGTTCACGACAGCAGGACGGGCTGGGTGGCCGAACACATCCGCCGGTACGTCGAGACCGACGGCGCGGACGGCCACATGTACCAGGGATGGCCGACCCTGCTGCTCACCACCCGGGGCAGGAGGAGCGGCATGCTGCGCCGTACCGCGTTGATCTACGGCCAGGCCGACGGCCGCCATCTGCTGGTGGCCTCGAACGCCGGCTCGGTGGAACACCCCGCCTGGTATCTCAACCTGAGCGAGGACCCGGCCGTCGCGGTGCAGGTCGGCCCGGACAGGTTCACCGCCAGGGCCCGCACCGCGACCGAGGAGGAGAAGCCCCCACTGTGGCGGCTGATGACCTCGATCTTCCCCCTCTACGACAAGTACCAGGCCGAGGCGCCCAGGGACATCCCCCTGGTGATCCTGGAACGCGACTGACCGGGACCGTTCGGCGCCCTGCCCCGGACCCACCGGGGCAGGGCGCCGTCAGCCCCCGAGCTCGTCGGGTCGCGTCACCTTGTCGAGCCACAGGCGGCGCTTGAAGCCGCCTCGCTCGGCTCGCTTACGGCGGGCCGCCTCCCGAATCTGCTCATCGGAGAACCCGAGTGTCTCGGTGAGGGTCGTCAACACCTCGTGAATGTCGGCCAGCTCCCCCAGACGGTCGTCGGGGCTCGCCTGACGTAGTTCCTCGGCCTCCTCGACGAGCTTGGCGGTCAACGCCGGGACCAGCTCCGACTCGTCGAGCACCCTGACCTCGGCCGTCAACCCGTCGGCCTCGATGACCTCCGGAATCCGGTCGCGGACCAACTTGCCATAGGTGATTGTCCGGCTTTGGCGCAAAATGTCGCCCCCTTGATCGATACTGCACGGGTGGATTACCGACGCGGCGTGGTCACCGGTGAGAGCGTATGGCGTGCCATCGTCCTGTACGGTGCCAACTCGGCCACCTACAAGTTCGCCTTCGGCACGACCCTCCTGAAGGTCGCCGCCACCGGCCGCACCCACGTGACGCTCGAAGAGCTGGCGGTGCCGTACGCGGAACTGCTCTGTCAGGCCCTGCGCCGTCAGGACCGGCAGGGCACCGCCGCCCGCAGCAGGTTCCTGGACGCCTGCCGCGCGTTCAACGCGGGCGAACTCGACCGGGACACGCTGCACCGGCGCACCGTCCAGTTCGGCTTCGCCAACGTCGTCGACGCCTTCCCGCAGCTCGGCGGCGGCCTGGCGCCGGTGCGCTACTACGAGGACCGGCGCCGGGACTCCACCGCTCCGGGGCTGGTGTTGCGCGACGAACTCCGCGAACTCGCCCTGTCAGCGCACGCCCCGGGCCTCGGCGCCGAGATCACCGCCCGCTGGCGGCTGGTGGAGACGGCGTGGGCGACCGGTGTGTCCGACGCCGTGCTCGGGTTGGTCTACGACTCAGGAACCCAGGAGCTGGTTCTGCGGACCAGACAGCGTCGCAAGTCCGTGACCGGAGTCGTCGCCGCCCTCAACGGATACCAGGACGGCCGTTGCGCCTACTGCGACCAGGTCATGGCGGGGCCCGTCGTCGAACACGTCCTGCCGTGGAAACTGCTCACCCGACACTGGAACGGCCCCGACGTCGACGCCATCTGGAACCTGGTCCTGGCATGCAAGCCCTGCAACGACGCCAAGCGGGACCGGGCGCCGCACCAGGAATGGATGCCCTGGCTCGAACAGCGCAACAACGACCTCATCGAGTCACGTCATCCGCTGCGCGAGGTCCTCATGACCCAGACCGGCGAGACCGCGGCGATCCGGCACGCCACCCTCAAACTCGCCTACCGGAGGGCCACCGAACTCCTGCCCGCCGTCTGGACACCCCCCACGGGCCGTACGGCCACCACCTTTCTCCGATGAGGGGGAAGGTGGTGGCCGCCCCCGTTGTGTGGTCAGTTCGTCAGTGCGCCACCACCGGGCTGTTGTGGTAGGCGGCGATCAGCCATCGGCTGTCCCGCCTCTCGAAGACCCAGGTCGCGTTCACCTTGCGCCGGTCGTCCGGGACCTCGGTCTCGCCGGGGAACAGGATGGCGGACTCGCTGATGACGATCGCGCCGTCCCTGCCGACGAAACGGATGCCGAGTTGCTTGTTGTGGGTCCAGCTGCCCTTGAGCGGGCCCTCGAAGCCCAGGGCCATGTTCTGACGGATCACCTCACGGCTGCCGCGGAGTGAGCCGGTCATGATGGCGGTCGCGTCCTCGGTGTAGTCGGCGACCATGCCGTCGGCGTCGCCCGCCGCCCACGCCCTGTAGGAGGCGACCAGTACGGCCTGGATCGCGGCCTCGTCTTCCACACGACTGTCCGACATCGGATTCTCCCCTGTGAACGGCTCGCCGGGGTGTTCCGGCGAGCTCGTCAGTACATACCGGCGGTGAGGTCGGAACTCATCGCGCCGGCGCGCAGAAGACGCCGGGACGTTTTCGGCGCACGGGCCGGGGCCCGATCAGACCCCGGCGACGGCGCGTCCCTCGTCGTCGAGCCTGGCCGCCAGACCGAAGGTCGCGTAGACGGCGGGGTCCTGGAACACCGAGTTCCGGGTGATGCCCCCGCCGACGACGGTGAAGATCTGGAGCGTGTGCAGGCCGTACCCGTCGCCGACACGCCGGTAGGCGGCGAAGCCGGGCTGGCCGCCGTTGGCCGTGACCCCCTTGAGGAGCCAGTCCTTCCCGGCCTTCTCGAAGACCCACTCCATGAACAGGCCGTAGTTGCCGCGGCCGGAGAACCAGTTGAGCATCGGCGGCATCTCCATGATGACGTCCTCGGTGAGCAGCCGTTTGAGGCCTTCGACGTCGGCGAGCTCGAAGGCCTTCATGTAACGCTCGATCCAGGCGCGCTGCTCGGTCGCGGACGGCTCGCTGACCCGTTCCCGCAGGTCGCCGATCTCCTTCATGCGGGTACGCGCCCGCTGCAGGGAGCTGTTCACCGACACGACGGTGGTGCCGAGGATCTCCGCCGCCTCGGCGGCGGAGAAGCCGAGCACCTCACGCAGGATCAGCGCGCCGCGCTGCCGGGCCGACAGGTGTTGCAGGGCGGAGGCGAACGCCAGACGCAGGCTGCTGCGGTCGATCACGGTCCCGGCCGGGTCACCCGCCTCCAGTGACGAGTCCGGCAGGGGCTGGAGCCAGGTGGCGTGCTCTCCCTGGACGAACGGCGCGAGCGGGTCGGAGGCGGCGACCAGCCCCGAGGGCAGCGGCCGACGACCGCGAACCTCCAGGGCGGTCAGGCAGACGTTCGTCGCGATCCGGTAGAGCCAGGTGCGCAGCGAGCTGCGAGTGTCGTCGTACTGCTCCCGTGCCCGCCACGCCCTCAGGTACGTGTCCTGGACCAGGTCCTCCGCGTCGTGGGCCGAGCCGAGCATCCGGTAGCAGTAGGCCAGCAGTTCCGCCCGGAACGGTTCGACCCGCTGGTCGAAGCCCTCTTCCCCCACCACGCCACGCCCCGTCCCACTGCCGCCGCAATCGCCGTACCTGGCGACTGCGGCGACACTACGCCATGGGCGGATATGTCACCATTTGGTGATCACTCTTCGGAGTGATGGTGTCCGTCGCAGTGCTTGGCCGTGTTGGCGGGCACGTTCAGCGTGGGGTTGCGGTCGAAGAACCCGTACGGCGTCAGCGAGAATCCGGTGTGGTCGACCGGCATCACCGGCCAGTCCTCGGGCCGTGGGAAGTGGGTCACGCCGAAGGTGTGCCACAGCACGACGTCCTCGCCGTCCAGGGGCCGGTCACCCGCCACGTACGCCGGCAGGCCGTCCCCGCCGGGGTTCTGGTTGACGAACTCGCCGGCCGGGTACCGCTCCTCGGGCGAGTACCGGGTGATCCACAGATCCCGGGTGGTGAACGCCGCCCGCGCGGCGATCGACGAGGACGGGTCCGCCAGCAGGGTCGGGTGCTGCTCGGCGCGCAGCACGTAGCCGGTCGGCTGTCCGAGCCGGTTGGTGCGCTCGGTGCTCACCACGTGCCATGACCGCCCGACGGAGGCGTCCGCGCTGCGCACCCCCTCGGCCTCGCTCACGATCCGGGTGCGGGCATGGCCGAAGGCGTTGCCGTACGGATTCTCCGGAGAGACCGGCACCCGGACCGCGTCGACCTCGTCGACCGCGTTCCGGACACCGTCCACCATCATGTCGAGGCGGGCACTGAACAGGTGCTGGTGGAACGGTGCGCCCAGACCCGGGGCGACCTCTCCGGCGTAGGGCCACTCCTGCAGCCCGCGGTAGGCCGAGGTGAAGAGGATGCCGGTGAGCTTGGCCTCACACTCGATCCTGCCGTCGAGGTAGAGGTACCAGTAGAAGCCGTAGTCGTAGTTGCCGATCGTGGTGAAGAACGAGATCACCAGGCGGCGCTGGCGGCGGACCTCGGCGGAGTTCGGGGTGTAGATGTCGGTGTGCTTCCACAGCGTGCCGTGGTCCTCCTCGTGCAGGCAGATCGCGTTGGGGATGCGCCGCACGTCGCCGGTCTCGTCGGCCAGGTCGACGTCGACGTAGTGGATCTCGCCGAGACAGTCGCAGCCCAGGGTGAGCGAGTTCGCGAACCGGCCGAAGAGGTACTCACCGGTGTCGAAGTAGTTCTGCCAGAACCGGACCGGAGCCGGATCGCCGTACGGCACCACCATCTCGGCGATGGAGGCGCGGTAGACGATCGGCCGGACCTCGCCGTCGTGGTCGGGGTCGGCGTAGGACAACTGGTGGAGCACCAGACCCTCACGGGCGTCGAACCCGAAGGTGAAGGACCAGTTCGCCCAGGTGATCCGGTCACCCTCGACCTGGAACGACGGCCCCTCCGGCTGGGTGATCTCGATGGGCCTCAGGGTCTCCAACGGCGCCGGGCGCCCCTGCGGGAGGTGGAACCTGCTCCGTTCCTCCGGCAGCGGGAAGACGCCGATGTCGATGATCTCGGTCGCCTTCCTCGCGATCAGGTCGACGTAGGCGCTCAACCCGTCCACCGGGTGCGCCCAGACGTGAGCGTCGGGGTCGAGCAGGGCGAAGCAGAGCACCCGGATGATCCGTTTGCCCTCCTCACCGGGCAGGCCGAAGGCACCGGCCGAGAGCGGTGCGCATCTCACCTGCTCGGGGGTCAGGTCACGCTTGGCCAGCGCGTCGACCCAGACCGGGTCCTGGGCGAGGATCCCGTCGACCGCCATGAACTCCTCGGCCAGGATCGGCATCCCGCCGTGGGAACCGTCGACGTCGACGATCGCGGCCACCACGTCGGCGGTGAGGTCGACGGTCACGTCCCGGGCGTCACCGGTCGCGGTGTCGAGCAGCAGCACCCGTGCCCGGCGGTCGGGCCTGGGCCCGGTGCCCGCCTGGAAGGCGAGCACCTCCTGCTTGTGCGGTTCGAGCAGGCCGACGTAGACGAAGCGGACGCTCTCGCCGGCCAGACCGGCTTCGCGTACCAGGGCGGTGGTCCGCTCGATCTCGGTCGCGGTGAGGCTGGAAACCGGGGTGGTCATGGTGGCTACGGAATCCTCTCTGGGTGGTTCGCGTCGAGCCGCTCGGCTCGACGCCCTCGACGTCTCGTGTTCCGTCGCGGGGAGCGCACGCGTGCATTCCTGGGCTGCCGCGTTCAGTGGGAAGAACCCGCCTCCGGGCCTGTCTCCGGGCTTCTGGAACGGTTTCCAGGGGGCGATCCACATGGCAGACCCTGGAAAGAGCGGCCTGGTGAGCAACATTTATCAATGGGGCGTGATGGGCGCCAGTGCCAAAAATGTGGCCGAACT
The DNA here is from genome assembly GCF_040631275.1 of Streptosporangium sp. NPDC020145. Classification (NCBI taxonomy): domain Bacteria; kingdom Bacillati; phylum Actinomycetota; class Actinomycetes; order Streptosporangiales; family Streptosporangiaceae; genus Streptosporangium; species Streptosporangium sp. NPDC020145. The sequence continues at coordinate 175,017 of NZ_JBEXZT010000014.1, forward strand.
GACAGGATTGTTGTGGGCGGATTGAACGCACCGAAAAGGAAAATGCCCATTGATATCAGCCGTTTTTATGTGAAAAGTCCCATTCGTGATGGTTGGCTGGTCGAGGTTCCGGCGGGAATTCTCCCCTCTTTCGTCGGGCTGTCCTCATGGCCGTATGCGGACAAAGGAGGCCGGGCGTCGGCCGCCCCGGCGGATCCCGCCGCGCTGAGGCCGAGGTGACTCGGCCGGACACGAAGGCGCCGGAGTGCTCGCCGCCGGGTCGGCGTGCCTCCGCGCGTGTACCGAGCGCGACGCGGACCTGTGCTCCCCGTCGGTCGGCGGATTTCCGGCGAACTCGGTGATCGCCCTTCTGGTCTTCGTGCCGTTATCTGGTTCTGCGCATGACGTGACAGAGAGAACGGGTGCCATGGTCGCGGTTGTGGGGTGTTCCGGTGCCGTGGAGGGTCAGGGCGCCACGGTCGCGGTTGAGGTCAATGCCGCATGCGGAAGCGGAGGATCCCAAGTCGGCCGCGGCCCCGTCGGCCGGTCAACGGATTTGTCGTACCTCTCTGCGACACTCCCAGGATGCTGAACGCGGAACTGCTGCGGTCGTTGCTGAGAGCCGCATGGGGACCCGACACCTGTGATCCGGTGGGCCGTGAACAGTGGCGGCCGGACAACCCGGCGAGGAGTCAGTGCGGCACGACGGCACTGGTGGTTCAGGACCTGCTCGGCGGAGACCTGATCCTTGGCGAGGTCCATGTCGACGGGGCCAAGGCCTGGAACCACTACTGGAACCGGCTGCCTGACGGCACCGAGGTTGACTTCACCTCCGACCAGTTCGGCTCCGGCGAGGTCGTTGTCGGCGGCCACGTACAGCATCGGCCACCGGGCCCGCCCCGCCGGTGCCGCGAACAGTACGAACTGCTGCGCCAACGGGTGTTCACCGCCCTGGCCCCGTCGCGACCCGCCTGAGGAATACGCCGACAGGCGTGGGTCTCCGCGATCGGCCACCGGCGCGCACCGGGGCTTCCCGTTCGCCCTCAAGGACGTCGGCGACGGTGTGGTTCTCCTCGTGATCCTGGTCCGGCCAGGTGCCCCCGCCGAGCCCGATCGCCCGCGGGCCCGAGGGCCGTTCGCCGACGACGTCCGCGGTAAGGATGATCCGAACGTGATGCCGGTGCCGGGCCGGGGGATCCATGCGGATGGAACGCTTGGAAAACAGCGGCGAAGTGGGCGAGCACCTTCAGGATCACTCCGTGTGCCGCCCGTGACGGAACCAGGCAGGCTCGCTATGACGCCGGTTCGGCCATGCTGAGGAGCGAGGCGAAGCCTTCTTCGTCGAAGATGGCCTCGAAGTCCTCGTCGGGAACCCGTCTGCCGTTGATGTCTACGGCGGGAGTTCCCGGGCCCGGCCGGCCTTCATATGTGCCCGCCTGCTGGTACTGCTGTTGCGATCTTGTAATGAAGTCCTGGTGCCTCATCCCTTTCACGGCTGTGTCGAAGGACGGGCTTCGGAGCCCGTCGACCAGAGAGGCCAGTTCGAGTAGCCGTGCCTCGGTAAAGCCGTCGTTCAGCTCATCGGGCTGGTGCGCGTAGAGGACCGCGTGGTACTCGGCGAACTTCCCGACCTCAAGGGCGGCTCGGAGGGCGTTGACGGCTCTTTTCGAGCCGTTGCCGCCCAGTCGATCATCCAGGAAAGAGGCCAGCGTGTATTCGGCTTTCGCTTTCCGCTGCAGGACCCAGTTCCGCAGGACCGGTCCACCGCCCGTCAGCTCGAATTCCTCGCAGACCGGGCAGCGCGGATCTTCATACAGATGGACGGTGACGGCCGCGTTGGGATCACCGATCGAGACCGTCGTGCCGTCCTTTTCCAGCTTCTGCGGTACTTCGCTCAAGGACGCGTAGGATGCCTTGGCCCGCTCACTGCCGGATTCCCCGGATTGGGCCCATGTCACTGCCAGTACCGCCACGAGAAGCGCAGGGACCAGTCCTCTTTTCCAGCGCTTCACCGATATAACCCCCTAGGCCACGATTTTAGGGAGGGTAACATAACATATTATGATGATTGGATGTGGCAGGTCGCTCGAAAGGCGATATGAGATGGTTCCTCTGTCCTCCCGCGCAAACCGTGCTTGATATGGAGGAGGCCGGTGGTCGTCTCCACAGAGGCGGTGTGTGAGTTTTCCGGCTGGATGGCGCGGTGCCCTGAGTGAGGACGGCCGTCACGTGATCCTTCGAGTGGCGAAGACCAAGTTCGAAACTTGAACCAGGCGATGGCCGGCGCGGCAGATCGAGACCGGCGATCCGGATCTGTTGCGATCCATGGCGAAGACCATGGCCGAGACGCCGATGTCGGCCGATGCCAATGTCCTGTGGCGCCGGACGCGGTGAGCGGACCGATGAACGCGCCGACCGCCGCGAGCGGCGACTCTGGCGTGCGCTGTCTTCGACCGGCCCGCCGTCGAGCGGATGTGCGTCCAGCAGGTCTGGGCCATCGAGGCCTTGGAGGCCGGGTAGCCAGTCGCGTGTGGGCGCCTGGACCACGCGCGGCCGCCTTCTCGAACGAGGCCTGATGGCAGGCCTGGTCGAACAACCCTCGGGGCGGTTGAACAAGGAGGTCCGCCCCACCAACGTGGTCGGGATCTTCCTCGACCGGGCGGTGACCGTCCGGCTTGTCGGTACGGTTTTGACCGAGCAGGCCGATGGGTGGGGGCCCGCCGCCACCTGGGGTTCGATGGGCTCGCCAGGTGCCGGATGCGCCTCGTCGCGGACGGCGTACCGGTCCACAACCCGCTTAATTTGTAGAAACAGGATCACGCGCCATCGGCGTGGACGTGACCCGCCCGGGCGGGCCCAGCCACAGGTCGAGCGTGTACCCGCTGGAAGAAGAGTGCCCCCGGCATGATTCGAACATGCGACACCCGCTTTAGGAGAGCGGTGCTCTATCCCCTGAGCTACGGAGGCAGGGACTCTCCATAAGAGTAGCGAAAGTGTGGAGTGGATGCGCGCCCGGAGGGGGAGTTGGCGGCGATCGCCGGGTTATCGGTTCGCTGAGCTGCGGTAAAAGGGCGGCAAGTGGACGAGTGTCGCCGGAGCGGTGACGCCTAGTGTCACACTCCGTGACGGACGGGCAACGGAAGCGAATCCACGGGCACCGAGCGTTGCAGCTGCTCGTGCTGTGCGGGGCGATGCTGGCGCCCGTGCTTCTGGCGATAGGCCTGCTGGTGGCGGAACTCACCGGATACCGGACAGGTTCTCGCGGGGTCGCCGGAGGACAGTTCCGTGGTGGCCTGCCTCGTGGTCCTCATATCCCCCACGAGTCTCATGTCCATGGGTTTCATGGCATCCGTAAGGGTTTCGAGGGCTTCGACACACAACCCGCCTTTCGAGGGCTCGGTGACATCGGCAGAGCCTTGAGGCACGAGAAGGACTGGGCGCTCGCTCGGGCTCATGATCGTGGCCGCCGTGAGTCCTACGTGGAAAGGGTGAAGGCGGCGAGGCAGGCACTTGGGGTTTGGGGAGTGACAGAGGAGGAGGGAAACGGTGGTTCGTCGCGTGCCATCGCCCTGGTGCCCGTCACGATCGCACCGGTGCGGGATGTGGTGCGCAGGGCCGAGACCGTTCCCCCGGGCGCACTCCAGCGGCCGGAGGCCGGCTCGCCGAGTACGGTCCTGGGACCGAGAGGCATCCCGCATCGGCATGGGCTCGTCCGCGTCTACGGGAGGCGGGTGCCGCCGGTGGCCGTTCCGAAGGCGCGCTCCGCGGGGGTCGCCAAGCCGCCTCCCCCGACTCGTGTGATCAGAAAGGAGCGTCCGGCTCCGCCGGTGCGACGGCCTGTCCAGAAGCCTCCGCGCCCCGAACCGTCGAACGACAGATTCGAGTGCCCCAAGGAGTGGCGGAACACCTGGTTGTGGGAGGTCTGCGTAGAAGAGATGCGCAACAAGACCTGAGCCACCAGATGGTCAAATGGGGTGTTTGGCGCATATCAGCTGTACTGAGTCCGACCCAGGCACTTGGTTGACTGTAGTAACGTGCGTGCCTGACCCAGGTCACGAGTTCGCAAACGGAGGGGTCGAACGTGCCACCTCGTCGATCGGCGGGCCTGATCGTCGTCGTCGCGGCGATGTCTTCCCTCGTCCCGGGGGTGGCTACCGCGAATCCGACGCAGACGAAGGCCCAGTCGGTCGCCGCCGGTAAGTCGACCACCCTCGCAGGGAAAACGCGGGTCACCCCGACTGGAACCCTTCGCGCACCCGTCAACCTCACCGAGCTGCGGCGTGAGGCGGAGAAAGCAGCCAAGGAGCTGGAGAGCGCGACAAAGGCGCTGGAGCAGAGGCGTGCCAAGATCCAGGCTTCGGAGAAGGAACTGGCCGCCAAGCTCCGTGAGTTGCAGGTCGCGGAGCGGGCCTTCGCACAGCTACGACAGCCGTTGTCGGACCTGATCGGTCAGCTCTACCAGCGTCCCCTCGGGGGCGACGCCCTTTTCTTCCTGGCCGGTGACGCCGACGCCTCCACCCTCAGAGCCATGGCCGACATCAACCAGATCGCGGCCGAACGCAACCAGGTCCTTGGGGACGGCGCCCGTCTGCAGGCGGAGAAGGAGCGCCTGGCGGGGGAGGCCCAGGAACTCCGGGCGAGCACCCTTCTGGCGGAAGCGCAGATGAACGCCGAGATCCAGACTCTCAGGGACCGCTCCTCCAAGATCGTTAAATCGCTGACGCAGGCACTGGTGAAACTGGGGGTCAAGGTCAACAGGTCGGGCAACCCCGTGGGGGGGTGTGATCCGACGAGGGCGACCTCGCTGGAGGACTTCCCCAACGGCCTGATCCCCAAGGCCTATCTCTGTCCGCTCCAGCAACAGGGCAACCAGCTACGGGCCGACGCGGCGTTGGCGTTCATCAGCCTGAACGAGGCCTACCGGCAGAGGTTCGGCAAGCACATGTGCGTGACGGACAGCTATCGGAGCCTGGCCGAACAGCAGTCCGTCTACTACCGCAGGCCCGGATTCGCCGCCGTGCCCGGTCGCAGCAACCACGGTCTCGGGCTCGCCGTGGACCTGTGCGGGGGCGTGGAGCGGTTCCGGTCGGCCGAGTTCAACTGGCTGGAGGCCAACAGCAAGAAGTACGGCTGGATGCATCCGAAATGGGCGTATGTCAGTCCTTTTGAGCCTTGGCACTGGGAGTACGACCCGAAGCTTGGCTCCCTGCTGTAGGGCTGCGACGTGGTCGCGAAGCCATGGCGCGCCTTTCGCGACCAGAGCTCTTTATGGCCGGTGCCCTTCATGACCGGTGCCTTTCGTGATCAGCGGACAGGGGTGACCTGGGCGGTGCACTGGGAGCAGCGGACGGCGGCCCGGGGGATCTCGGAGAGGCATTCGGGGCAGTCGCGCAGGCTGCTCTCCTCCCGCCTGGCGAACCTGGAGGAGAGCTTCTCGTAGGGGCTGACGATGAGGAAGTAGATGACGGCCGCCACGATCAGGAACGAGATCAGGGCGTTGAGGAAGAGGCCGTACTTGATCTCGCCCCCGCCGATGCGCAGGGTGAGCGCGGAGAAGTCGGGACGCCCGCCGATGGCGGCTATCAACGGCGTGAGGATGTCGCTGACGAAGGAGTTCACGATCGCTGTGAAGGCGGCGCCGATGATCACCGCGACGGCGAGGTCGATCACGTTGCCCCGTAGCAGGAAGTTCTTGAATCCGTTGATCATGGTTCCCCCTCGTCCATGCGCTCAGCCGGCATCCATGTCATCGCCTTGAGTATCTGTCACATTACTTTATGTGAGGGTTGATGGTGATCGAGAGGTGACCACCCACCTGGGCGGACGCCAGCTCGGCGGCCTGTACCGATGAGGTGGCCAGCACCACGAGCGCGCCCTGGTCCGCCTCTCCTCCAGGCGTGGCCAGTACGGTGACCCCCTCGGCCACGGTCCGGGCGGGGGCGGCGCCGTCCCAGGAGGAGGGGGTGGCGAGCACGTTCACGACGTCGCCGGCGGACAGCAGGCGCGCCGTCTGAGGGTCCGCGACCCGGACAGGGGTGGCGACCGTCCCCGGCCCCCGGGCGGACAGCAGGCCGGGACCCAGCAGACGGACGTTCGTCAGCGGCTCCCCTCGTCGCACGGGACCGGTCAGGACCCTGCCGACGATCGGCGCGCCGGGTTTCAGCGCGCCGTCGGGGACGGTCTCGGGCCGCATGGCGACCGCTCTCAGGTCGGAGGCGCCCAGCGCCCCTCCGGGAAGATCCCTGGCTGCGGTGAGCACGGTCACCGACGCACTGCCGGGCCTCAGCCCGACCAGGGCGCAGGCCATCGCCGACGCGGCGACGAGGGCCGCGACGATCCGATGACGACGCCCTCCGAAACGGAGCAGGGCGTCCACGCCACGGACGGGGGAGCCGGGAGCGGAGGGGGCGCGAGGGCGGGCGGGAGACCGAGCCGGGGGACCGGCAGGATCGCGGAGGACGCGCATGTCTGACTCCAGGGGTGGTCGAAGATCCGGTCGTCGGAACGACCGGACATCAGTGGGTGAGACGGCGGGAGAGGACGCCGGAAGAGCCGAAGGCGGGAGGCGTCGACGTGCTGGGAGCCGGTGAGAGGCCGCGGGAGGAAAGACCTTCTGAGGCACCGGAGGCGGGGAACGCGGCCTCGGGAGTGGTGCGAGGCACCTCTCGCGGAGCGAGGCGATGCTGGACGGGACCGAGGAGTACGCGGGTCGGCTGAGCGGCCGGGTCTCGCCGTACGGAGATGTGTCGTCTCGGGCAGTGGTGGGACAGCCGAACAGAGCGGACGGGCGGTGCCGTACGGCAGGCCCGGCGCGGAAGCCGGGCGCCTGCCGTAGGAGATCTTGGTCAGCCGGGGAGCTCGAAGGGGAGGGACAGGCCGTTCAGAGTGTTGGGACAGGGACAGGCGCGCTCTTCGGGCAGGGCGGTGACGACGTCGGCGACCAGGGAGCGCATCCGGTTGATGTTGGTGGAGAAGAAGGCCAGGACCTCCTCGTGGGTGACCCCTTCACCCACCTCGACGCCGGCGTCGTGATCGGTGACCAGGGACAGCGTGGTGTAGCACATGGCCAGCTCACGGGCGAGGACCGCCTCGGGGGAGCCGGTCATGCCGACGATCGTCCAGCCGTTGGAGGTGAACCAGCGGGACTCGGCGCGGGTGGAGAACCGAGGGCCCTCGATGACCACCAGCGTGCCGTCCTTGGCCAGCTCCCACCCGGAGGACTGGGCGGTCTCGATGGCCGCCGTGCGCCCCAGGGGGCAGTAGGGATCGGCGAAGGAGACGTGAACGACGCCGCCGGTGTCGTAGTAGGTCTGGGTGCGTCCCAGGGTGCGGTCGACGAGTTGGTCGGGAACGACCAGGGTGCCGGGGCCGAGCTCGGGACGCAGGGAACCGACCGCGCTGGGGGCCAGAACCTGGCGGACACCCAGGGAGCGCAGGGCCCACAGGTTGGCGCGGTAGGGGATGAGGTGAGGGGCGAAACGGTGGTCGCGGCCGTGCCTGGGCAGGAAGGCGACCGACCGCGATCCGATCCGGCCGACGGTGATGACGTCGCTGGGCGGGCCGTAGGGGGTGCTTACCTCGACCTCTGCCGCGTCGTCGAGCAGAGAGTAGAAGCCTGAGCCGCCGATGACTCCGATGTCCGCTTTGGTGACCATGGCGCCGAGATTAGCGTTATCGGCGAGCCGTTGAGGAGGCCCATGCGCGTCCTGTGGATAACTGGAGAACAGCACATTCTCCCTGTGGAAAACCGGGCCGTAATCCTGGACAACAGCGTCATGGATCGTGAAACCCGCTATGAAAACGGTCAAGGGCGGTGGGTCACATAAAAGCCCATGATCCAGGTGAAAGCGTCGCGGAAACGGTTCAACAAGGTCCTGTCGTAAAGCCGCTCCCACCGGGGCGATCCGACAACCGTGAGGGGCCGGACACGACGGGCGCCGCCGGGACAGACATGGCCCGGATGAACAAACCTGGCTGATCCCTGCCAGGGCATGCCGTACGGAAACAAGAGCCGTGGGTAGGGGAACGGCATGGATGTCGCGCGCCGTACGGGGGCCGGGGTGGGGCTCGTCATCGGGGCGCTCATGCTGGGCATGTTGCTCGCCGCCCTCGACCAGACCATCGTCGCCACCGCGCTTCCGACGATCGTGGCCGACCTCGGCGGCCTCGGGGAGCTTTCCTGGGTGGTCACGGCCTACATGCTGGCCTCGACGGTCTCGACGCCGTTGTGGGGCAAACTCGGCGACCAGTACGGCAGGAAGGGACTCTTCCAGGCCGCCGTCGTCATCTTCCTCGTCGGCTCCGCGCTGTGCGGCCTGTCGCGGAACATGGGACAGCTGATCGGCTTCCGCGCCCTGCAGGGGCTCGGCGGGGGCGGGCTCATGGTGCTGGCCCAGGCGATCGTCGGGGACGTCGTGCCGGCCAGGGAGCGTGGGAGATACCAGGGGTTCTTCGGCGCGGTCTTCGCAGTCTCCAGCGTCGCGGGGCCGCTGCTCGGCGGCCTGTTCGTCGACCGTCTGTCCTGGCACTGGGTCTTCTACGTCAACCTGCCGGTCGGGGTTGTGGCGTTCGCCGTCATCTCCTCCGCGCTGCCCCAGGACACGGAACGGACCCACCACGTCATCGACCATCTCGGCATCGTCCTGCTCGGTTCGGCCGCCGCCTGTCTGGTGCTGGTGACGACCTGGGGCGGCACCGTCTACCCCTGGACCCACCCGGTCGTCGTCGGCCTGGTGCTGGTGGCGGCGCTCCTGCTGGCCCTCTGGTGGCGGGTGGAGAACCGGGCCAGGGAGCCCGTGCTGCCGCCCCATCTGTTCCGGTCGAGGGCCTTCGGCGTGGCGTCGCTGATCGGCTTCGCCGTGGGATTCGCGATGTTCGGCTCGCTCACCTACATGCCGCTGTTCCTCCAGGTCGTGCAGGGGGTCTCGCCCACGTGGTCCGGCATCCACCTGCTGCCGATGATGGCGGGCATGCTGGTGACCTCGATCGTCAGCGGTCAGATCATCACCCGGACCGGGAGGTACAAGGTCTTCCCGATCGCGGGCGGCGCGGTCACCACGCTCGGGCTCTGCCTGCTCTCCCGGGTCCGGGTGGACATCCCGGTCCTCGAACTGAGCGTCTACCTGCTCGTACTGGGCGTCGGCATCGGCCTGGTGATGCAGGTGCTGGTGATCGTGGTGCAGAACGCCGTCGGTTTCGAGGACCTGGGAGTGGCCACCTCGGGGGTCACCTTCTTCCGCTCCATCGGCGGTTCCTTCGGCGTCGCCGTCGCGGGCACGGTCTTCGCCTCACGGCTGACCGACGACCTCGTACGGCTGTCGCGGACCGTACGGCTCCCGCCGGGGGTCGCCACGGCGGTCCAGTCGGATCCGACGGCCGTCAGGAGGCTGGAGCCCGGGGCCATGGCGGCGTTCCTGGCGGCCTACTCGGACGCGATCGCCGGGGTGTTCCTGTACACCGCGCCCGTCGCGCTGGTGGCCTTCGCAGCGGCCTGGCTGCTGCCCGAGGTGCCGTTGCGCGAGACCACCAGGCCCGTGGACCTGGGGGAGTGCTACGGCGCGGTGTCCGCGCAGCGTTCCTCGTTGCGCGAGGTGGAACGCGGGCTGTGGCGACTGGCCGACGCGGACATGCGCCGGGACTACTACCGCCGTCTCGGGGAGACGGCCGGTCTCGACCTGCCGCCGGGTTCGGTGTGGCTGATCGCCAGATTGGGCACCGGGGGCGGTCAGAAAAGCGTGGAACTCGCCGAACGGGCGGGGGTCACGGTCGAGAGGGGCAGGCCGTACGCGGATCTGCTCGTCACGCGAGGGCTGGCCCGCCGTACCGACGGCGGCGGGCGCCTTGAACTGACCCCGGCCGGTGAACGGGTGGCCGGGGCACTTGTCGCCGAGGCCCGCGAGGGGTTGCGGCGGATGATCGACGACTGGGACCCCGCGCGGCATCCAGGGCTTCGTGAGCTGCTGGACAGGCTGCCCCACGAGATGCTCGGCTCGGCCTCCGACCGCCCCCGAGGAGCCGCCGGAGCGTGACGGGTGCCGCGCTAGGAGGCCGCGGGAGCCGGGGTGCCGGCGGCGGCGGGCTTGGACTCGCTCGGCTTGGACTCGCTTGACTTCGACTCTCCGGACGAGCCGGAGGAGGCGGACGTCGAGGACGAACTCACCGTGCTGGTCGAGGAGGACCTGCTGTCGGTCCGGTAGAAGCCGGAGCCCTTGAACACGATGCCGACCGCGGAGAACACCTTGCGCAGCTCACCGGCACAGGACGGGCACTCGGTGAGCGCGTCGTCTGAGAACTTCTGGACGATGTCGAACTCGTTGCCGCATGCGCTGCAGGCGTACTGGTAGGTGGGCACCGTTCCTCCTCCTTCGATCCGCGCCGTCTGGCACTCTACTGACGCGACTGCTAATGATAGGCAGCCGACAAGCATAAACGCGAGTCGGATCTGTCGCATTCCGGGTGGGAATGAATGGATCAGCTGCCCCGCTCGCCGAACCAGCCCGCCAGCTTGCCCCGGCGGCTGATCGCCTTCATCCTGCGCTCGACCGTTTCTCTGCAGGCCGCGGTCGTCACGATCAGGAGTTGGTCGTCGATCCTGATCCTCGTCGAGTCCGAGGGAACGAACGTCCTGCCGTCCCTGACGATCAGGGTGACCTGGGCGTCGGTCGGCAACCGTAGCTCGAAGACCTCGACGCCGTGGAGCTTGGAGGTCGGCGGCACCTTGACCTGCAGCAGGTCGGCGTTGAGTTCCTCAAGGGGAGCGGACTCGACCTCAAGGTCACGTGCCTCGTCCGGTGTCGACAGGCCGAGGGCCTTGGCGACGAAGGGCAGCGTCGGCCCCTGCAGCAGCGTGTAGACGACGACGATCACGAAGACCTCGTTGAACACGAGTTTCGCGACGCCGTTGTGCACCGAGTTGGCCGCCCAGGGGATGGTCGCCAGCACGATGGGCACCGCGCCGCGCAGTCCCGCCCAGGACAGGAAGGCCTGCTCCCGCCAGTTGAGCCGGTCGATCCGCGCGCTCCTGACGATCAGGGCGGAGACAACGATCGAGAGCGGCCTGGCGACGGCGACCAGGATCAGTCCGGCGACCAGGCCCGGAACGATCGCCGACGGCATCTCGGAAGGGCTGGCCAGCATGCCGAGCATGACGAACAGGCCGATCTGGGCCAGCCAGGCGACGCCCTCGGCGAAGCCTCTCGACGAGGCGCGGTGGGGCATCCGGGAGTTGCCCATGACCAGGGTGGCCAGGTAGACCGCGAGGAAACCGCTGCCGTGCAGGAGTACGGCGCCCGCGTAGGCGACGAACGCCAGCGCGAGCACCGCGATCGGGTACAGGCCGGAGATCGGCAGCGCGATACGGCGCAGCGCGTAGACGCCGAGCGGCCCGACCGCCAGGCCGACGACCGCTCCGACGGCCAGTTCGACGACGACCATGAGCAGTGCCTCTCCCAGGCTGGGGGAGGCGGCGGCGCTCAGCAGCATGACCGCGATGACGGTCGGCGCGTCGTTGAACCCGGACTCGGCTTCGAGGATGCCCGCCAGCCGGGAGGGCAGGGGCAGGCGGCGCAGTACGGAGAACACCGCCGCGGCGTCGGTCGAGGCGAGGACCGCGCCGAGCAGCAGCGAGGTCCGCCAGTCCATGTCGAGCAGGGTGTGCACCGCGGCGGCGACGGTGGCGATGCTCACCCCGACCCCGACGGTCGCGAGCACGAGCGCAGTGGGAATGGAGCGCCGTACGTGGTTCCAGTTGGTGGTCAGGCCACCTTCGGCGAGGATCACCGCCAGGGCGATCAGGCCCATCTGCTGGGCGAGCACCGGGTTCTCGAACTGGAGCCCGAGGCCGGACTCACCGATGAGCAGGCCGAAGGCCAGGAAGATCAGGAGACTGGGAAGTCCGCTGCGGTGGGCGACCCGTACCGCGACGATCGCCGCGATGACGACACCCGCACCGAGAAGCAGCCAGACATCCAACCCCATCCGGTCCCCTCTCTGATTCCAGGGACCATTGTGTCGTATTGGACAGAGTCGTTAGGCACATCAAGGGACAATTCGGGTGATTCCATTTGGTTGCGCGACGTAACGAACCGGTATGTCGTGCGGTTCTCCGGGGACGTCTTCCCGCAGCTCGTTCGCGTAGAGCAGGGCGACCGTGGGCACATTCGGGCCGACCCTGGCCAGGGCCCTGTCGTAGGAGCCACCACCGCGGCCGAGCCGCACCCCGGTGGAGCGGTCTACCGCCAGGGCGGGCACGATCACCAGGGCCGCGGTCCTGACGGCGTCCACGCCACGCCGGGTGTCGACCGGCTCCATGATCCCGAAACGCCCGGGGGCGAGGGTGTCGGGACCGTCGTAGACAGCCCAGTCGAGATCGTCGTCCTCACGCAGCACCGGAAGCATCACGGTGGCGCCGTGCTTCCACAGCGCGAAGACGAGCCCGTGGGTCGAGGGCTCGGTGCCGATCGACCAGTAACACGCCACCAGCCCCGCCATCTGGACCCACGGCTGTTCGAGCAGCGACTCCCTCGTCATGACGGAGGCGGTGTGCCTGTCTTCCTCGGAAACCGCGGCGCGCGCGACCCCGATCGCCGACCGCAGCCTCGGCTTGTCCACAACCCCTCCACTATCGTTTTCGTATGGCCGACTTCGATCTCGTGACCAAAGCCGTCGTCCCTGCCGCGGGCCTGGGCACCCGCTTCCTACCGGCGACCAAGGCGACTCCCAAGGAGATGTTGCCGATCGTCGACAAGCCCGCAATCCAGTATGTCGTCGAGGAGGCGGTCTCCGCCGGTCTGCTCGACGTCCTCATGGTCACCGGCAAGAACAAGCGCTCCATCGAGGACCACTTCGATCGAGCCATCGAGCTGGAGGAAGTCCTGGAAGCGAAGGGTGACGACGAACGGCTCTCGCAGGTGCGCGAGCCCGCCGATCTGGCCACCCTCCACTACGTACGGCAGGGCGAGCCGAGGGGTCTCGGCCACGCGGTGCTGTGCGCCAAGCAGCACGTCGGCGACAACCCCTTCGCCTGCCTGCTCGGCGACGACCTGATCGACTACCGCGACGAACTGCTCAAACGCATGATCGAGGTCCGCCAGGCCCACGGCGGCAGCGTCATCGCCCTGATGGAGGTCCCCAAGGAGCAGGTGTCCCTGTACGGCTGCGCGGCCATCGAGCCGACCGATGAGGACGACGTGGTCCGGGTCACCGACCTGGTCGAGAAGCCCCCGGCGGAGGAGGCGCCGTCCAACTGGGCGATCATCGGCCGTTACGTGATCGACCCGGCCGTGTTCGAGGTCCTTGAGAACACCCCGCCCGGCCGCGGGAACGAGATCCAGCTCACCGACGCCCTGCGCACCCTGGCCGCCCGTGGTGGCGACGAGGGCGGCCCGGTGCACGGCGTGCTGTTCCGCGGCCGTCGCTACGACACCGGCAACAAGCTCGACTACCTGCGCACGGTGGTCCAGTTCGCCGCCGACCGCCCCGACCTGGCGCCCGAGTTCCTGCCCTGGCTGAAGGAGTTCCTGGCCAACCGATGACCTCGATGAGATCGGTCGACGAGCACCTCGCCGACATCCTGCTCGCCGTACGGCCGACGGCCCCGAGGGAGACGGGGCTTCAGGAGGCGCTGGGCACGGTCCTGGCCGAGGATGTCGCCTCTCCCGTCGCGCTGCCGCCCTTCGCGAACTCGGCCATGGACGGCTACGCCGTACGGGCGTGTGACGTCGCGGAGGTTCCGGTGACGTTGCCGGTCACCGGTGACGTCGCGGCCGGCGAGGGCGGACGGCCGGTCGTCGCGCCGGGGACGGCCATGCGCATCATGACCGGCGCCCCCATGCCTGAGGGCGCGGACACGGTCATACCGGTCGAGTGGACGGACGGCGGTAGGGAACAGGCCAGGTTCGAACGGTCCGCGCCCGCCGGGAACGCGATCCGCCTGGCGGGCGAGGACGTCCTGGCGGGCGACGTCGTGCTCCCCGAGGGGACATTGATCGGACCCGCCCAGCTCGGCATCATGGCCGGGGTCGGCCGCGCCCACGCGCTGGTACGGCCCCGCCCACGGGTGGTGGTCATCTCGACCGGCTCCGAACTGGCCGAGCCGGGCACGCCGCTGGGGCCGGGGCAGATCTGGGAGTCCAACAGCTACGCCCTGGCCGCGGCGGTGCGGGAGGCGGGCGGTGAGGCCTACCGGGCCGGGATCACCGCCGACGACGCCACGGGCTTCCTCGACCAGCTCAACGCCCACCTGCCCGAGGTCGACGCCGTGATCACCAGCGGCGGGGTCTCGATGGGGGCCTACGAGCCGGTCAAGGAGGCGCTCGGCGATCTCGACACCTTCCGCTTCGAGAAGGTCGCGATGCAGCCGGGCATGCCCCAGGGCTTCGGAGTCGCGGGGGAGGGCCGGATCCCGGTCTTCGCCCTGCCGGGCAACCCGGTGTCGTCGTTCGTGTCGTTCGTACTGTTCGTCGGGCCCGCGCTGCGGAAGATGCGAGGGCTGGAGCCGGGGCCCGTGCCGGCCGTACGGGCCGTGACCCTCGCCCCGCTGCGCTCGCCCCAGGGCAAGCGGTCCTATCTGCGCGCCGTGCTCACCGGGAGATCCGTCACCCCGGTGACCAGACAGGGCTCCCACCAGCTCGCCGCGCTCGCCACGGCGAACGCGTTGATCGTGATCGACGAGGACGTAACCGCGGTGCCCGAGGGAACGGAAGTCGAGGTCATCCCGCTATGAGTGGCTTCACGCACATCGACGAGACCGGCGCGGCGCGCATGGTGGACGTCTCGGCCAAGGACGTCACGGTCCGTACGGCCCGCGCGACCGGCAGGGTGCTGCTGTCCGAGCAGGCCGTCGCCCTGCTGCGGTCGGGTGAGGTGCCCAAGGGCGACGCGCTCGGCACCGCGCGGATCGCGGGCATCATGGGGGCCAAACGCACCCCTGACCTGGTCCCGCTCTGCCATCCGATCGCGCTGCACGGGGTGAAGGTCGAGCTGACCGTGGCCGACGACGGGGTGGACGTCGTCGCCCTGGTCAGGACCGCCGACCGGACCGGCGTCGAGATGGAGGCGCTGACCGCCGTCTCGGTCGCGGCCCTCACACTGATCGACATGGTCAAGGCGGTCGATCCGGCGGCCGTGATCACCGACGTCCGGGTCGAGGAGAAGACCGGCGGCAAGACCGGGACGTGGACCAGGACATGAGAGCCTTGGTGATCACCGCCTCCAACCGGGCCTCTGCCGGGATATACGAGGACAAATCAGGAAAGCTCCTGGCGGAGCTGCTCGCCGAGGCCGGATGCCAGGTGGACGGCCCACGGGTGGTCCCCGACGGAGAACCGGTCGAACAGGCCCTGCGCGCCGGGATCGCCGAAGACTACGACGTGATCGTCACCACCGGCGGCACCGGGCTGACCCCCTCCGACCTGACCCCGGAGATGACCGCGCGGGTGCTTGACCGCGAGATCCCCGGCATCGCCGAGGCCGTACGGCAGGCCAACCGCGACCGGGTGCCCACCTCGATCCTGTCCAGAGGGCTCGCGGGACAGGCCGCCGACACCCTGGTCGTCAACCTCCCGGGCTCCTCCGGCGGGGTCCGCGACGGCATGGCGGTGCTCGCGCCGATCCTCGGCCACGCGGTCGACCAGATCAGGGGAGGCGACCACCCCCGATGACGCCCTCCTGCCGCACACGCTGACAGGCCGGGGGACTCCATGGCACGTCGGCGCGTCTTGGGAGGATGATGGGGAACGTGGATCGACTTCGTGGCTGGCCGGTGACCCTGACGGAGGGCCCGGTGGGACTCCGGCCGCTGCGCCTGCGAGACGTTCGTGTCTGGCGCGAGACGCGGCTGCGCAACGCCGGCTGGCTGCGCCCCTGGGAGCCGAGCAATCCGGAGACCCCGCTCTTCCGGACCGGGCTCGGCCCCTATATCTCGATGGCGGGCACCCTGCGCAGGGAGGCCAGGCAGGGGCTCGCCCTGCCCTGGGTGATGACCTACCGTGGCGCCTTCGCCGGGCAGCTCACCATCGGCGCCATCGTCTGGGGCTCGGCCAGGTCGGCTCAGATCGGCTACTGGATCGACGGCGCCCTGGCGGGCCGGGGCATCACTCCGACCGCCGTGGCGATGGCGGTCGACTACTGCTTCTTCACCACGGGTCTGCACCGGGTTGAGGCGAATATCCGTCCGGAAAATCACGCGAGCCGACGGGTGGTTGAAAAACTGGGGTTTAGGGAGGAAGGCATAAGACGGCGCCAGCTGCACATAGATGGCGCTTGGCGCGACCACATTTGTTACGCGCTCACGGTCGAAGACGCACCAAGAGGTTTGCTGGTGCGTTGGCGCAGGGCCCGGGAGGCGGCGGCCCATGGTGGCCCTCCCCATGAAGAGGCTTGAAGATCTCGCGACACACCGCACTGAATACTCGTCAAATAGTGACACGCGGTCTTACTGTGCGTGACGTGAGCACATTGGAGACGCCAAAGGACCCCAGGCGTTTCCATGCTGCCCGGAGGTGGCCGTGAGCAGCGTTCTTCTGTACCTGGCCATTGTCGTCATGTGGTTGTGCGTGCTCGTGCCCATGTGGTTGCGTCGCGACCGGGCCGCCTTCACCGAACTCACCGAGGACGCCGAGCCGTACGTTCAGGACGAGGAGGAACTGCCCTCAGAGGACTCGGTCGAAACGCAGCGTGACATCGTCCTCCCCTCGGCGCCGTCGGCCCCGGTCGTCCGGGAAAACCTGGACAGGCCGTCCGACCCCCGTCCGGCTGAGTCGTCCGGCTCCCGTCAGGCCGGAGCGTCCGATCGTCCGGCAGCGGCGTCGTCCGGCTTCCGGGAGACCTCGTCGGAGGCGTCCGCGCCTCGTGGGGCCCCCGCCCCGCCCACCCGGCCCCTACGGCGCTCCGCCACGGAACGCAGGCGCGCGGAACTGCGCGGCCGGGCCAGACGGGTGGCCAAACGCAGACGGTTGACCCTGTGGTGCTTTCTCCTGGTCGTCGCCTCAACGGTGACGGCCTCTGTTCAGGTCATCCCCTGGTGGGGTGTGGCGCCCTCTGTGACCCTTCTCGGCCTCTATCTGGTGGTTCTCAGGAGCGCCGTACGGCTCGACGCCCAGCGTCGTCAGGCCGCGGCTCAGGCGCGTGCGGAACGCGCCAGGCGGGCCGAGCTTGAGACACGGCGCCCGGCCGCCGAGATCATCGACCTGTCGGCCCACCGCGACGAGATCTTCGACCAGTACGCCGAACCGAACCGCCGCGCGGTCGGCGACTGATCTCCTCCACACCCCGGTGCACGGATGGCGCGAGCGCCTCCGGATGTTTGCTAATCTAGGGGACGTCTTCGGGGATGTAGCGCAGTCCGGTAGCGCACTTCGTTCGCATCGAAGGGGTCAGGGGTTCGAATCCCCTCATCTCCACCGAGCTCAAAGGCCGTCTCTGATGATCAGAGACGGCCTGTTTGATCTCCTGAGTGACCAACTGAGTGACTAAGAGTCCTTGAAGATCACATCCATTGCTTCGGCCCCCTCCAGAAGTACCGGACGGAGTTGCTTCCGGTAGACCGTCTCGGTGACCGAGGTGTTGCGGTGGCCGACCAGGCGGGAGATGTTCTCCAGGGGCACCCCGGAGTCCGACAGCAGTGAGACGAAGCTGTGCCGCATCTCACGGGGCGTCCACTCCTTGGCGTTCAAGCCCGCCTTCTTGAGCACGGCCCGGAACGAACGCCGGACGTTGTGCGCGTCGAGCTCCGTGCCGAGCTTGGAGGCGAACACGAGGTCGTTGTCCTGCCAGCCGTCGCCGGCCGCCTTCCTGGCCACCTCCTGACGCTCGCAGTGGAGCTTGAGCGCGTCGGCGCAGCGTCTCGGCATGGCCAGCGTGCGCCGGGACTTACGGGTCTTGGTGTCGTTGCCCTCCCGCACGGACCGCCAGACCATGATGGATGGCGGGTTGCCGTCGAGATCGACGTGCGACCAGGTGAGCGCTCGCAGTTCCTCGGTGCGCACCCCGAGCAGCAGCGAGAGCACGATGTAGGCATGCAACGCCGTACCCTCGGATGCTTTGAGCACGGCTTCCGCTTGGTCGAGGGCGAGGGACTTGGACGGCCTTCCCTCCTGCCCTCGGGGAATCTCGCACAGCAGCACCACGTTTCGCTTCACTTTTTCGCGCGCTTGAGCGCGGGAGATGGATCGGACAAGGATCGAGCGGAGTTCGCGGAGGGTCCGGGTGCTCAGACTTTTTGCCTTGTCGGCTAGCCAGAGGTCAATGTCGTCGGCGGTGAGATCGACGAGCTTTCGGGCACCCACGTCTGGGATGACGTGGGTGTTGGCGAGGGTCGTGCACTTGCTCACCGTCGAGGAACCCCGACCGCTGAGCCCGAATTCGAGCCAGTTTTGTACGGCGTCGGCGACCGTGTAACCGGTCGAGGAAATCAAGAGTCCATCCTCGTAGTCGCGGATGATCTCCTTGAGCTTGGCTTTCGCTTCGGTCTTGGTCTTGCCGCTTCCGCGCTTGGTGATGCGCTTGCCGTCCGGCCTGTAGCCCAGGCTGGCCGTGGCGATCCAGCGCTGACGGCGCTCGTCCCAGTGCAGACCGCCGTCCCCGCGGCTGCGTCGTTTGGTCATCGCGGTTCCCAGTAGCGGTAGCGGGTGACGGCGCGGCCGTTGGCGTTGGTGGTCGTCGGGAGGCAGCATCCGGCCTTGACGAGGGTGTTCAGGGTCTCGTCGATGGTGGTGGTGTCGAGGTGGTCGCAGAACAGTTCGCACACCTCGTCGCGGCTGAGGCCCCGGTCTCCGGCGTGGCGGATCGCGCTGAGGGCGCTCTCGGTGCCGGTGAGCGGATCCATGTAGCTGGGGAGCTGGTCGAGCCACCGGTGGTAGGCCAGGCGGCTGATGCGGATCTGGCCGTCGGGGAAGATGACCCCGGATGGGGCCTGGCCGGTGGTCTCCCATTCCTGCCAGTCGCTCAACGGGATGTCGAGGTCGGTCAGGATGTCGGGAATGGTCAGCCAGTCGAACGGGTCGCGGCTGTTGTCGGTGGTGGTCATCAGGCGGCCTGTGCCTCTCGTTCGAGCAGGGCGATGTAGTCGCGGATGGCGGACGGCGGGATGCGTCGGGCGCGGCCCTCGCGGACCGATCTCAGGCGTCCGGTGCGCAGCTGTTCGTAGATGACGGTGCGGCTGAGTTTGAGCAGTCGCATGGCGTCGGTGATGCGGTACAGCTCCAGGTCGTTCGGAGTGGTGTCCGTCGTGGAGACGGTCATGATGGGTGTGCCTCCTTGCGGGGTGCGGCCCCGGGCGCTGCTTTGGTCGGTAAGGCCGGGGCCGCTTGGCGGAACGGGCCGTGGGTTAGGCGGTTCGTCGTCGGGTCAGGGCGGCGGCCAGGCGACGGCTCTGGCGGTCGGTGGGCCGGGGGTTGGCGAAGTCCTCGCGGCGTCCGTCCCATCGGCGCCGTTCCAGCTCGTCGATCGGTGAGGTGCGGGCGAGGTGGCGGACGTGGGCGGCCAGGCGTGCCCAGTGGCCGGCCATTTCGTGGTGGGCGTGGCCGTAGCCGATCTGCCAGCCGGTTCGGTGGCCGTCGCGGTATCCCTGGGCGTAGGCGTCCTGTTCGCGGCGGTGCTGGCTGTCGAGGTCGCCGACGAGGGCGGCCAGCCGGGCACCGAGCACCCCGAGAGAGGCAGCAGGGGCAGGAGTCGGAGAAGGGTGGGTCATGATGTCACCTCCCGTGCTGAGCAGGGAGGGGGGCGGGGTGGCCCAGGCCGGTGCGGCGGGCGCAGCGTTGGCACAGGCCGTAGGCGAGCAGGATCGGCCCGGTTTGGGCCATGCCGGGGTAGATGGGTGAGCAGGGGCGGCGGCATCGGTCGCAGGTGCTGTCCTCGGCGACGCCGGGGTGCAGGGCGCTGACGCAGGCGGTGCAGGTCAGGTGTCCGGGTGCCCAGGCGGCGGTGTGGATGACCAGGGGTGAGGCGCCGATGTGCGGGCACAGGCGGGCGGTCCCGGAGGTGAGGGCGGTGATCAGGGTGATGATCTGGGCGTGCAGCCACGGGTGGTGGTTGACGGTGCGGACCTTCACGCCGGTGTGCTGAGCGATGCGGTCCTGGTGGCGGGCGGCGTCGGCGGCGGCGGCGTTGAGCTGGTCGGCCAGAGCCGTGTAAGCGGCGGTCGTCATGGCAGGGATCTCCTGAAGGTCGAAGAGCGCGAAGAGCGCGAAGGGAGAGGGTTTGTGGGGCCTACGCCCTTCGCTCTCTTGGCGGGGGCGGCACGGCACGGCGTGGTGCGGGCATCGGGCGGGCGGGGTGAAGGGAGCGAAGGGTGTGGGCCTCAAAACGGCGCTCCCTTCGCGCCCTTCGCCCCCTTGGCGGGGCCGGGGGTGTGCAGTGCCCAGACCCACCCGCCGCCGAAGTCGGACTTGCGGGAGGCGACGCGGGCTTTGGTCTTGGCGCGTTTGAGCTGGTCCTTGGAGAACCCGGCGGCGCTGCCCTCTTTGAACACCTCGGTCGCGGTGCTCTCCTGGTTGGGCTGATCGGACAGGTAGGCGCTCAGCCAGGCGGCGGCCTCGTCCCGTTCGGCCCGGTCGCCGGGGTCGCTGGCGTTCTCCGCGAGGATGTCGTCGACGCTGCGGTCGGACTCGCCGGTGAAGTCCAGAACCCCCACCATCGCCGGGGCGTTCTCGTCGTCGGTGGGGACCTCTGCGGTGCGCACGACGTAGCGCAGTGAGGGCACGTCCAGTCGTCCGAGGTTGTTCTTGGCCTGGGACAGGACGCAGGAGCCGTCGTCGGCTTGGGGGTCGCGGGCGATGGCCAGCACCGCCCGCGCCACGGCGGAGAACGCCCGCGACCCGGTGATCAGATTCAGGGCGTCGGAGCTGGCGGACTTGTTGAAGTGGGCCAGGCCGACCACGGCGCATCCGGTCTGGTCGGCCAATCTGACGAGGGGTTCCAGGGCGGTGCGCAGGTCGCGGTCCTGGTGGGTGTTGATGGTCGAGCTGATCAGCGACAGCAGCGGGTCGGCGGCCAGAAGCACCACCCCCATCTCCGCGATGACCTGCGCGAGTTCGTCGCAGTCGCGGGGCAGGGTGAGCTGGTCCAGCCCGCCGGGCCGTTCCACCTCGACCTGGAAGACACGCTCCATGTCGGCCCCGGCGGCCAGCAACCGCGGTGCGATGGTCTGCGCCCAGGAGTCCTCGGTCGCGGCGTAGATGACCGGCCGGGGCGTGCCGTAGTGGATGCCGGGCAACTCGCCCCGGGTCAGGCGGGCGGTCAGCCAGATCAGGGTCAGCGACTTGCCGATCCCCTCCCGCCCCGGGATGACGGTCAGCGCCCCGGCGGGCACCCGCTCATCCCACAGCCAGTGCACCGCACGGATACGGACCGAGGAGGCGGGGGTGAGGCGGATGCGCCGCCCCGGCACCGGTCCGGCGGGGCCGAAGCCGCCGGGGTCGAGGTCGGGGCCGGTCGGGAAGGGGATGTCAGGCGTCTCCGGCGGGTGCGGGGTCAGGGTGGTGAAGGTGTGGCCTGCCGTGAGCGTGGGCGGGTGCCCGTTGGCGGACCCGTTCAGATGGGACACAAGCACGGTCCTCCTGTGCGGTCGGACCACCCCCGGTAGGGCGGGCGGTCCGTACGGACGAACGAAGGGAGGGAGGTCGAGCACGGGGCCGGTACCGACCGGCCGGTTGAGGTCGAGCCGGGGGTGTACCGGGGTGTACTGGGCCGGGGTCCAGGGCGGACAGGCGTCCCGGCGGTGTTGGCGAATCGGACAGTAAGGGCCAGTAGGGGCGAGTAAGGGGGGCTACTGGCCCTACGTACTGGGCGAACGCTTGACCGCCGTGACCCTCGGGTCAGGGCCGGAAGGCTCCCGTCCCTGGGAAGGGGCGGGGCGTCGCGCCGTTGCCCTGGTGCTCGTCAGGCTGCTGCCGTACCGGTCAGAACGGGGGCAGGGGCAGCCTTGGGGCTCCGGGGGAACGTGTACGCCAGGTGGCGCGCGGTGTCCTCGCGGCGGGGGTCGGGCCACAGTCCGGCCTGGTCGGCGCTGTGGTCGCCGGGGACGGTGTTCTGCTTGTAGTCCTGGAAGGCGTACCACTTCACCGACGCCCGTCCGCCCTTGCGGGCGGTCCCCTGCTTGATCCACGCGGCCAGCTGCTCCATGGGGATGGCGTGTGCGCCGGTCGGCATGTCGGAGGCGTCCAGGGCGACGGCGAGTTCGGTGTAGGTCATCTCAACGCGCGGGGTCATCGGGTCACCGCCGTACCGGTCAGCGCGGGCTGGGCCGGGGTGCGCTGGGCCGGAACGGTCGGGGCGACCATGCGGCGGCACCAGGTGTAGAAACCGGTGCTCTGGGGGTAGCCCTGCTCCTGGTCGAGGGTGGTGAGCGCGGCCTCGCGGATCGTCTGGAGAACCACGTCGGTGAGGATCTGCCCGGCGACGCGCGGGCCGTCCGCCGAGGTGATGCGCGGGTCGTTCTCCCGCATGCCGACGCTGAAAGCGGCCAGCACGGAGGCGGCCTCCTCCTGCGTCAGCTCCAACCGCAGGGTCACCGGCACGCGCGGCGCGTCGGTGGGGTAGGCGCCGTGCACGGGGGCGGACTCGAACTCGCTCGGGGTAGCGTGGATGTACATCGAGAGGTCTCCCAACTGATCGATGGTCCGGACCCCGGCGGTTGCCCCCGCTGGGGTCCTTCGCTATGAGCTTGAAAGAAACCCCCTCCTTCCCTAATTGGAAAGGGGGGCTTGCGCTGCACGTCTGTAGGTTGGCCTACCCTGCGGATTGATGTCAAGCCCCCCTTGCTTGATAGTGTGAACCCCCGGTAGCGACGGAGGTTCCCATGCACCCTGACGTGCTGACTGTTCTCAACATCAACGATCCGCTTACGCGCGCCATCGAGGCTGGACATGTGCACGACGTGTTCCAGAAGGGCGGCGAGGAGCTGGCGCGCATTCGTCGCGAGGCGCTCCAGGAGCTGGTCTCGTCCGGCATGAGCAACACCCAGATCGGCGAGTTGCTCGGGATGACTCGCCAGAGAGTCAGCCAGCTTCTGAAAAACGGTCCGGCTCCTGAACGGGCCTTCCTGGGGACTGACACCGTCACGGTCGTGGTGGCTGGCAAGGTTGAAAGCGACAGGCCTGACCCTCAGCCCGTCGTCGCCCAAGACGACCTCGTGGCCTATGACCACTTAAAGCAGCTCGCCAGAACTCTCAGCCTCGATACCACTTACGAGGTCGTACCGAGCGGCGGATTCGTCCGGCTCAACCGGGACAACCTTGTAGTGCTCTGCGGGCCGCGTCATTCCCCGAACCTTCGCGAGGTCATCGAATCAGACGAAGCAATCACCTTCGCGAAAGACAAGGTCGGATGGCACCTCGTAGACAATCGGACAGGGCAAACCAGAAGGTCTCCGATGGACGAAGGAGAGCCCCGAGATTTCGCGTACCTTGCACGTCTCCCCAGGCCTGATGGAAAGGGAACGTTTCTGTATGCTGCGGGCATCCATGCTGTGGGAGAATCAGGCGTAATTAACTACCTTGAGCAGCATATCGGTGAAATGTATCGAACGCTGAAGAAGAAGAGATTCTCGGCGATCGTTGAATGCGAGTACGACCCGGAATCGCCGACCCGCGAGATCATCTCATCGCGCCTTGTTACTGACTACTATTATCCGGCAGGGGCTTAAAGTGAGGGTGTCGTTCGCCACTGACGCTGGCTCCAATAATGTTCCAAACGAAGATGCTGTAGCCGCAACGTCCCAAGTTGTTGTCGTGGTCGATGGGGTCAGCGCACCGAAAAACCTCCCTACGGGATGCATCCATGGCACTTCGTGGTACGCCCGTTCGCTGGCATCACAGATCGTCGCGTCAGTCTCCCGAGCTTCCAAAGTGGATCTACAGCTTGCGCTGGATGAAGCACTACGGGGAGTGGCTGCAAGTCATGTAGACACGTGTGACCTGTCGTGTGATGGCACACCGTCGGCAACTGTCGCGGTGCTTTGCGAGAACGCAGAAAGAATCGACTACCTGGTCTTGTCGGACGCGGTCATAGCGATCGAGGATTCATCCTCTGTGGGCGTCATTGCAGACAAGCGCGTCGAACAACTTCTTGGCTCCTTGATAGATGCCACTAAGGCGGTTCCGGTAGGGAGCCCTGAACATGAAGAGCGCCTTATAAAGCTGGTCTCAGAGCAGCGGAAGCTCAGGAACGTTCAAGGCGGTTATTGGCTCGCCGGGGCTATTCCGGAAGCGGCAGAACATGCAATAGTCGGTAGTGTCGCCGCCGAAAATATTCATTGTGCCGCTGTGATGACGGATGGTGCCGCAAGCCTGGTTGATCTGTATCAGGCCATGTCATGGAAAGATGCTCTCAAAGAGTTCGCATCCGAGCATCCGTATAAATGGATTGAGCGTGTTCGGGAAATCGAAATCGCAGACTCAGATGCGGTTCGCTGGCCCAGATACAAAACTAGCGATGACGCCACCCTTGCTCTATGCACCTTCTCCCGGTAGATCTACGGCGATGAGAGCGTTGGTGCTGCTTTCCCTGCGAACACAGGGGTAGTTCGCTCTCACACAGACCGAGAGGTATCGGCGAAGCATGTCAGCCGAAGTGTTCACGCCGTTGCTGCCCGTGTTCAGGTCACGGCGTTCACGGCGTTCACGGGCCAGCACCTTAACCCGCTCACGGGTGTGGCGCTCCTGCTGTTCGTGCGTCTGGTGTTCACGTTCGGCGTGCTCGCGTTGTTCGCGTTCACGGCGCTCATGTTCAGCCCGTTCCTGCTGCTCACGGGCCGTCCTCGCCCCATGGTCACGCCGTTGCCCAGCTTCGTGGAGTGTTCACGTACCCGCGTTCGCGGCGCTGGTGAACACTTCGCCTCTCGGCTCGGCATACCGTTCACGCCCGATCCGATCGGGCGCCTTGGCGTCGGCCTGGCGGTAGGCGAGACCGGCCCCAGCGGTCACGATCAGCAGCAGCCGGGCGACCGCGTGAACAGCGACCCCGGCAGGCTCCTGCCTGCTTCCCCGCGGAGCCGTCGAGGTTCAGCGCAGCTGCGAGGGCGGGCCGGTGGGCGCCTGGCGGGGCCGTGTTGGTCACGTCCAGCGAAGTGGTGTATGAACTGCCCTTCGCGTGATCCTGTTTCTGCAGGTTAAGCGGTAAGTGTCTGCGGTAGCGGATTATGGGCCGGTGTGTCGCCGGCAAGGACGCGCAACCGACACTTGGCCAGCACGTCGAGCCCCATATAACGGCGGGTCTCGGTCCACTCATCGGTCTGCTCGGCCAAAACCGCACCGACAAGCCGGACGATCGCGGCCCGGTCGGGGAAGATTCCGACCACGTCGGTGCGGCGGCGGATCTCCTTGTTCAACCGCTCCTGCGGGTTGTTGGACCAGATCTGCTTCCAGACCTCGCGCGGGAAGGCGGCGAAGGCCAGCACCTCCTCCCGTGCTCGGTCCAGGTGTTCGCACGCGGCCGGATACTTCGCCTCCAAGGCCTCGATCACCCAGGCGTGCTGAGCGCGGACGGCCTCACTGGTGGGCTGGTCGAAGATGGTGCGCACCAGGGTCGCCACCCACGGCTGCGCTGATTTCGGCACGGTGGTGAGCAGGTTGCGCAGGTAGTGGGTGCGGCATCTCTGCCAGGACGCGCCGGGCAGGGTCGCGCCGATCGCCTCGACCAGGCCGGGGTGGGCGTCGGAGACGACGAGTTGCACCCCGGACAGGCCGCGGGCGACCAAGCCGCGCAGGAACGTCAGCCAGCCTGCGCCGTCTTCGGCGGCGGTCACCTCCAGCCCGAGGATCTCCCGGTTGCCGTTGGCGTTGACCGCGGTGGCGACCAGGACGTGCA